>NZ_JAKGAW010000016.1:0-91021 GCF_021532475.1 Pseudoalteromonas sp. APAL1
TTGCTTGGTGACAATAGCGTTTTGGACCCACCTGACCCCATGCCGAACTCAGTAGTGAAACGAAACAGCGCCGATGATAGTGTGGCATTTGCCATGTGAAAGTAGGACATCGCCAGGCTCCAAATTAGAGAAAGCCCGATTCGAAAGAGTCGGGCTTTTTTGCGTTTCAGCTATTCATACAACGTGCCCTATCCATTCTCCAGGTAGGTTGGGTAGAGCGGAGCGAAACCCAACGAGTTAGCTAGTTACAAGTTAGCAAGGGTAAAGTTGAACTGTGTGGTTGTTTAGTACAGAGTCACCCTCAGCAACAACCCCCGTAGGAGGCACTTCAGTGTCGAATCTAGACCATAACAAACACATTCATGGCTAAAGCCATTCCTACAAGTACACTTTGCCTAGAACCTTCGTTAGAGGAAGACGCAGTACCAAAAACCCACATCGCGCGGCTGATCGCTGAAGGCTGAAAGCTGATAGCTCTGTGGTGGGTTTCGCTTCGCTCTACCCAACCTACGCCAGGCTTTAAACTTTCCCCTTTCTAACTAGCAATTCACGACCCAATTTACCCTTTGTTGCAATTTTAATCTTGGTTTAGTACCTGAGCTATGTAAAACTATTTGCGTTTTTAAACCACAATCAGGTGACATGAATGTCTCAAATAAAAGCTTGGAAACTTATTAGCCTGTTTTGTTTGGTAAGCTTGCTTATGGGCTGTGAGTCGAAAGAAGAGCAGCTTAAACAAACAATACAACAATCCATAGAAAAAGCTGAGGTTGAATTAAATCAGCTTGGTACGGCGCTTGATAATGGCTCTTTGCGTAATGCGACGATACTTAAACAATACGGACAGGTGCTTGCTGAGCAGCAGCCGCAACTTTCTGAGATCGCGCGAGTAATTAGTCTTGATGCCACTCGTGAAGGGGCTATCTATACAGGTCTTAAACAACGTTTAGCAGATGTTAAGTCTACTTATCTAATACCCCCTTATGAAGATACCCTTCATCAACTTGATCTTATTCGTGATGCTGCCAAGCCATCTTTATTTCAGGATGCACTGACTGATCCTATTAATATGCTTGCCGATATGTCGCAGGGCTCACTAGCGCGGGTTGGTGCAATTAGTGAAGCAGCTGAAGGTGAAAGCGTTGGTAACCAATTAGTTGGCAACCCTAACTATGGGCAGTGGCAAACAAATAGCAGCGGTACCAGCTTTTGGGTTTGGTATGGAATGTATCGCATGTTGGGTGATGTATTTGACCGAGTTGAATATGGTCGCTGGAGCCGTCATAGAAAGTACAGTTATTACAATGACTATGGCCGTTACCGTTATTCGAGTCCAAAACAGATTAAAGCACAACAGACTGTAGAGACGCGAACTCGTCAGTCTTATCAACGCCAAGGTAAACAATTCACTAGTCCGTATGCCACTAAGCGCAGTGGTGCATCTGGATTAAGCCGTAGCAGCTATACGCCGCCACGCACACGTAGTAGCTATGCTTCTAGCAGTAGTTACAGTAAAAGCTCTGGGTCATTACGCAACAGCTCGAGCAGAACATCACGTGGCATTAGCCGCGGTAAGTAGTGAAAAGAATAACCACCGGAGTTACAACATATGTATGAATTTAATGGAATAACAACTTGGTCGTTGCAAGCTTTAGCAATCGACTTTGCAATCATTATCGCTTTATTTGTCAGCCTAAAATTTATCAAAGGCTGGGTGTCTAACTTACACGCTAATGATGAAATAACTGAGCGTGACAATTTTGCTTTTGGTATTAGCTTTGCTGCGGGGCTTGTGGCACTGGCAATTGTTCTTAGTGGTGTAAGCAGCGGCTCATTTGCACCAACCTTGCAACAAGAAGCATTACAAATGCTAGGTTATGGTGTGATGGCAATTGTGCTTATTAAGCTTGGTCATTTCTTCCAAGACAAGGTAGCGCTTCGTAAAGTGAGTCTGCATGACGAAATCGTAAAAGGTAACGCAACTGCTGCACTGATTGATTTTGGTCATGTAGTGAGTGTCGCTATTGTGATTCGCTCAGCTTTATTTTGGGTGGCAACCGAAGGCTGGCATGGTATTCCAATCGTGATCGCGGCCTTTGCAATTGGCAGCATTGCGATGCTACTGATCAGCCAATATCGAGTGCAGTTATTTAAGCGCACTAATCGCAGTGGTGACTGCTTACAACAGGCGGTTATTGACGGCAACTTAGCGGTAGGTATTCGTTACGCTGGCTTTTTAGTGGGTAGTGCATTGGCATTAACTGCTGCATCAGGTATTGCTCCTTATGCGGCTGACAATATTGTAGCTAGTTTAGGTTACTGGGCATTAAGTGCAGCGGTAAGTTTAGTTGCCTTCATTTTACTACACTTAGTGACTATCAAAATCATCCTATCTGGTTGTGATATTTCAGACGAAGTGAACCGTCAGAAGAACGTAGGTGTAGCCGCTATTTCAGCAGCGGTTTCATTTGCGATTGGTTCGACTATGGCAACCTTGTTAGGTGCCTAATTAGTGTCTACTACAACAAGCGTCCCAAGTAGAGCCAATCTACTTGGGCATGATTTCCTATTAATATCTGTTATGGCCGTACTCGCTGGGTGCGGCCTTATTTATGAATACCTTCTATCTCATTATGCAGGTCGTGTCTTAGGCTCGGTCGAGAGTGCCATTTATGCCATGATTGGCACCATGATTGTAGCAATGGGGATCGGTGCATTTTTAGCGCGTTGGTTTAAAGATGCATTTACTGCTTTTGCTTGGCTTGAGAGCATTATTGCTTTGGTCGGCATGGGCTGTATTTTAGCGATTGCGAGTGTTATCGCTGTCAGTTATTCATTACCACATATCTTCTCTGAAATTTTTAACCTGCCTCCAGATACCGTACTTAACGGCTACGTGTTTGAAAAGCTGCAAGAGTGGTCGCGTTTCTTGCCCTATGTGTTTGGTCTATTACTTGGGCTATTAATCGGTATGGAGATCCCGCTAATTGCGCGTATTCGTCAGCAAGTCTACGGGCGCTTTTTAGAAAACAATGCGGGTACCATTTACGGGGCAGATTATATTGGTGCCGGTGTCGGTGCTGCTATTTGGGTGAGTATTATGCTCGCGATGCCAATTATGCAAGCAGCAGCTTGGACGGCATTATTTAATATTATTGCCGGTCTCGTGTTCTTATGGCGCTATCATCAACATGTTCGCTTCGCTAAGCTACTGTTAATTTGTCATGGACTGTTGTTGGTGTTTTTTGCGTTTGTGCTTGTGCTTGGCACTAGCTGGATGAAAAACCTAAGTAATGTTTTATACAAAGATAAAGTCATCTACTCGCAAGCAACTAAGTATCAGCACTTGGTGTTAACTGAGCGTTTGAGTCGCAATCAGCCGAATGCAATTACTGATCTTTATCTAAATGGCCGTTTACAGTTCTCAAGTGTGGATGAGCAAATTTATCATTCAATGCTTGTCTATCCTGCCATGTTGGCTTCAAATCGCCACGACCGTGTACTGATCATCGGCGGTGGTGACGGGCTGGCACTTCGTGATGTTTTGAAGTGGCCTGTAAAGCATGTAACCTTGGTTGATTTAGATGGTCAACTGTTAAACTTATTTGGCAATGATGTAGGTGACTATGATGCGCCAGAAGAGATCAGAACACGTTTAACAACCCTTAATAATCACTCTATGAGCGATCCTCGCGCTGATATTCGTATTGCAGATGCATTTTTAGAAGTCGAAGCAATGCTTGCTAAAGGTGAGCGTTTTGACACTATTTTGATTGACCTACCAGACCCTAATCACCCTGATCTCAATAAGATGTACAGTGATTATTTTTATAATCATGTGCGTCAGCTATTGGCGCCTGACGGGGCTGTGGCTGTGCAATCAACATCGCCTTATCATGCGAAGAAAGCATTTTTGAGTATTGCTAAAACAATGAAAGCAGCTGGTTTTGGTTATGTTGAGCAATACCAGCAAAATATTCCTTCGTTTGGTCAATGGGGTTGGACAATCGCGACCACTGCTGGCAAATCAGCAAGTCAGCGAATTCGTGAAATTAACGAATTACCCGTGCCATCTCGTTGGGTAAGTAAAGAATATTTATTGGCTTCTTTTGTATTTCCGAATCATTTTTTTGAACAAGTAAACACGATTGAAGTCAATAGATTAGGTTCTGGAACCTTATATGATTATTACCGTCAAGCGTGGCAAGTTGAAACCGAATTGTACAAAAATTGATATTTTATAGTTGACATAATATGTCGGCTATGCAAATCTTAACTCAGACATAATATGTCAAAACGTAAAAAGGTGAGACATGGAATTAAATGAACTATCAATCAAACTGGCTTCTTTTGAAACGGAAGGTGTGAGCTTTGAGTCTTTCTTGATTGCCAACGAAGGTGAGCAAGATGTGTTACAAGTTATCGTCGATGGGAATGATGAGTTACCTATCTTTGTTACTCAAACAGAAGAGCAATTACTGTGTATTAGCTACCTGTTTGCTGAAGACGAAGTACAAGCAGATATGCGTAATGAGTTAAACGAAACGTTACTACGTTTAAATGTACCAATTCCATTAAGCGCATTTGCAAAAATTGATGATAAGTACGCTATTTTTGGCGCCTTATCGGTTAATTCATCGTTTGATGATATTACCCATGAGTTGGTAACACTGGCAGACAATGCGATTGATGCGCTTGAAGCCGTGACCATTTATTTAAACGATTAATTAGCAATTTCTGGAGTTAAGATTATGAGTATTTTAAAGAAACTATTTACAGCTGTACGTGGTGGCGCTCGTGAAGCAGGACAAGCAATTGTTGATGCAAACGGTATCCGTATCTTTGAACAAGAAATTGCTGATGCACAAAATGCCTTACAACGTGCAAAAAAAAGCCTGACTGAAGTAATGGCAAAAGAGATGCAAACGAAGCGTAAAATTAGCGCACTAGATGCATCAATTGCTGAGCATGAAGCGTATGCAGGTCAAGCGCTTGAAAAAGGCAACGAAGCGCTAGCATTAGAAATCGCAGAAAAAATTGGTGATTTTGAAGCTGAGAAAGCAGAGCACGAAGAAGTGCTAGCTGGTTTTAGTAACCATATCGTGCAGTTAAAGCAGCAAGTTAAAGAAGCTGAAAAATCGATTAAAGAAAACCAACGCCAATTAACGATGGTTAAAACGACAGAAAGTGTGCAGCAAGCAACAATGGCTGTAAACAGCACGCTAAATACGAATAGCTCATCAATGACATCAGCACGTGAGTCTCTAGAGCGTATTAAACAACGCCAGCAAGACCGCCAAGACCAGTTAGGTGCGGCTAAGCAATTAGAAGCTGACACTAACGGCGATGATTTAAAAGCGAAAATGGCTGAAGCGGGTATTGGTGATACGAGCCCGAAAAGCGCGGATATTTTGGCGCGTATTAAAGCAAAACAAAATAGCTAATCAGTTAACGGAAAGATAAAAGGTAACCCACGCACTGGGTTACCTTTTTTGCTTCAACAAGGAGTCAGCCAATGTTTAACTTTTTTAAATCTAAAAAAGCTCCAGAGCGTCAACTCACTGATCCAAGCCAATTACTCGTTGGTGATATGTTAACTGTGATTGATTCGTTTGCTTACCCAAGCTGGTTAAAAGGACAGACTTTGCGAGTTACTGATGTGCAAACGTATCAGTATCAACGTAGTGCAGAGTATGAGTTGGTACTCGAAAGCGAATCGGGCCAAGTGGTGTTTTTGCAAATCGAGTCAGATGACGGTGAACAGTGGGCACACTTTGCGATCAAAGTTCAACGCGATGATGTTGATGAAATTTTTACTCTTGATGAGTTCGCTCGTATTTTTGATGAAGACGAATTAACGGCAATTAATGTACAAAATAGCCCAGAACGTTTTAGTCACTTTTTGGCATCGAGCTACAAACAAACAGAAGCACCTTATGTGTGTTATTTCCATAATAAGGACTACCGCAATAAGCCTTTACCTCGCTATGAAGACGAGGGCGGTGAGCCGTGTGAAATGATCTGTTTAAGCTCTGATGATGAATCGCATAGTTTAAATATTGAAATTTGGGAAGGCGGTGAAACAGAGGTATCACTGACGTTAACCAGACCAATTAGCGATATTGTTGACTTATTTCCTGGGGATGCCAAGTGAGTGATGCAAAAGCTAAGTGGCAGCGTCAGGAACAAGCAGTTAGAGCCACACAAATGGCGTTTGATTTAAGCTCTGAAGTGCAAAAATCAATTAAGAAGCAAGCCATTGACCAAGAGCTTACGCCATCAGATATGATCCGTAAGATTTTGGAGCTCGACGTTAAGTCGAAAAAAACCAGACAGCGTTTATCGTTTAACTTAAATGATGAAGAAATTGCCCTATTGGCTGAGCGGTTTGGTGTTGCTGCTGATGATAAGCGAGCTGTGAAACAGCGTGTGGCAGAACTACTCATTGCGCACAGTAAAAAAAGCTAAGGTTTTGCCTTTACTTCTTTATGCCCTTACACTGAGACTAGATGTTTTAAAGAAGTGACATGACTTTGGATATTATTTTACTTGCGTATTTAGTTATTTTTGCATTATTTGGCACTGCAGCAAGTTACTTTGTTCGCTACATTTACGCTTACTGGGTGCATAATACAATGCAGGTAAAGTACATTTATAAGGCCGGGATTTGTATCATCAGCGTGGTGATAGTATCCGGCCTTATTGCATTGTTTACTTAATCTCGATTGCTTGGCACTGCTGTGAAATACACAGCGATTGTACCGGCAGGACTGGCGAGCAATCGTTAACGGTTAATGCTTGCTCAGATGACTTCTCAGCCGCTGTAATTCGCTCTGCAAGTTGCTCCGCTTGTTCTTGTGCGGTGTTTAACGTTGAATAGACCACATAGCGACTTGGGCCACCACATGCTCGTTCACCGACTTCTAACACCTTACATTGAAAGCTTGCATTACAGCTATTATTACTAACGATATCGTTCAGCTGATCATTTAAATCACCTAAATCAACGCGTGCAGAACTACCTGACGTTGTTGTTTCACAACCAGTTAAAGCAATACTTGCTAACACAGTTGTGGTGATGAAAAGTTTCTTAAAAGTCGATGAACGAACCATTATTGCTTATTCCTTAGTATACACTTGCCGCTGAGCCTTCGATTCTAACACAAGTATTCTCAGAACACTGCGCACCCGGTGCGGTTAGATGCTGACAAATACTCATCATGTCGTTTGCTGCGTTAAATTGCTTTTCAAGGGCGGTGATGTCTTTTGCAAGTTTTTCAACCTCAGCAGTGTTAGCTGTTTTGCTTGAATAAACAATGAAGCTACTTGGCCCACCACAGGCGCGACTACCAACAGGTAATACTTTACATTGGCTGCTGTTATCACAGCTTGGATCATCGATTAGCTGTTTAAGTTGTTCGTGGGCAGAGCTAATAGTGGCTTTATCTGGGGCTGCTTTGCTCACTTCTTCAGCGTTTTTTATTTCAACGGCTTTTGGCGCCTCGACAAGTTTATTGCTGGTTGCCGTTGATTCGGCTTGCTCATTATTGTCCGAACACGCAGTTAATAACACAGGAAATAAAATTGCCAATAGAGGATAGCGCATAACATACCTAAAAATCGTTGAATAAGTACTCACTATCATACACATTGCTCAAAGTGGAGCAATAAAAACGTTAGCTTTCAGTAAGTAGCTCTGTATTCACAGAGCTACAGTAAGATAAAAGTTCTATAAACCACCTTGGGTTAGTTTGGCAGGGTCAAGTAATTCACTCAATTCTTCGCGCGAAATATCAGTGTGCTCTGCAGCAACATCAATAATAGGACGACCTTCTTGATAAGCTAATTTGGCAATTTTTGCGGCTTTGCTATAGCCGATCACCGGATTAAGCGCAGTAACCAGAATTGGGTTTTTAGCGAGCGCTTTATCAACATTGCTTTGGTTTACTTTAAAGCTGGCAATCGCTTTATCTGCCAGTGCTTCACTGCTATTCGCCAGCAGTTCAATACTTTGCAAAATGTTTAAGGCAATCACAGGTAGCATTACATTGAGCTCAAAGTTACCCGCTTGACCAGCCACTGTAATAGTCGCGTCATTGCCAATTACTTGTGCGCTGACCATAGCGGCCGCTTCAGGGATCACTGGATTTACTTTACCCGGCATAATTGATGAGCCCGGTTGTAAAGCCTCAAGCTCAATTTCACCAAGGCCAGCAAGAGGGCCTGAGTTCATCCAGCGTAAGTCATTGGCTATTTTCATTTGTGCTACGGCAAGTACCTTTAGCTGACCTGACAGCGCAACAATGGCGTCTTGTGATCCTATGTTATAAAAGAAGTTTTTGCTTGGGCTAAAGCGAATACCCACATTCTCACTCAAGTGTTGGCAAAACTCACCAGCAAACGCAGGGTCGGCATTAATACCGGTACCAACTGCTGTGCCACCTTGTGCAAGTTCACAAACTCGCTCAAGTGCTTGGCGAATCCCAGCCATTGCATGATCCACTTGTAACTGCCATGCAGCCAATGTTTGTGCAAAACTCACAGGCATTGCATCCATTAAATGAGTGCGGCCAGTTTTAACAATATGGCCCACTTCGGCTTGTTTGTTTTGAAGGCTTTGACTAAGTTTATCGAGTTTAGGAAATAGTTCATAAATGATGTTAATGGCGCTACTTACTGCAATCGCAGTAGGGATCACATCATTTGAGCTTTGTCCCATGTTCACATCATCGTTGGGGTGAATGGTTTCGCCAGCAAATTTACTCGCTAGTGTTGCAATAACTTCATTGGCATTCATATTTGAGCTAGTACCTGAGCCGGTCTGAAATACATCAACTGGAAACTCTGAAAAATGTTTACCGTCGATGATCTCTTGGCATGCTTGCTCAATTGCTTTTGCTTTACCTTGGCTCAAATGGCCTAAAGCTGTATTGCTTTGCGCAGCAGCTTGTTTAATGTAGGCAAGGGCGGTGATAAATTGCTTAGGCATGGCTAAGCCACTAATTTTAAAATTATTGATAGCACGTTGCGTTTGAGCTTGATACAAAGCATTGGCAGGGACTTGTAGTTCACCCATGCTATCTGATTCGGTTCTAAATTGGCTCATAAACACTCCTAAATCGGGTTAAATTCTTGGCTGAGAAGGCACGCTTCTCGCTCCAAACTGAAATACTTTTCAATACAGTTATGAGTTTTGTAGTAACGCTTTAGCGCAAGTTGCGGTTTATAAAGCTGGGCCAAACATTGTTTACGAATTGCATTATGCACTAATGAATCACACATCTTTTCAAGTAGTTCATGAAAGGTGCGTCTTAGATACAGCTCTTGCAAAATAAAGTTGTGATGTTTTTCGTAATAGCGTGCAATGTTCAAACCCGCTTCAACATAGTTAGCAACAAGTGCTGGGGCATGTAGCCCTGGTCTTTGGCAAACACATTTCATTTGCCGCTGATACTGGAGCATAGCATTGTGAGAGTGCATAGAAAAACCGATTAGCTGTAATGATAACTATTATCATTACAGCTAATCGGTTTTAGTGCAAGTCTTATCTAGTGTAGCTAAGACTGAATGGATTAACTGTGTGTGATTAATTGTAGCCGAGAATAAAAATCTGGTCTGTTTCATGTTTTTTCGGCGCCTGTACATTTTCTTTGTTACATTGAGAAAGAAGGTCGATAACGGTTGCTCTGTCGTCACAACTAGTTAAGGCGGCTTTTTCGCTTTCAGCACGTTCGCTGGCTGCAAGTGCTGCATCTACAGCGGTGTAGGGTGAGATATACATAATGTTGCTCCTATTGATTAATTCACTTATGAAATAGCATAAGCTGTACCAATATTGACAAAAACAGATAAGTTTTTGAATTTGTTGTTTTTATATTTTTATCTAATAAATTACCCGCGACTTTAGTGATTATTTTTGCTTTACTGTTGTGCACTAATTACCAAACATGGTGCATTAATTTGTATGGATAAACCCTTCTCTCAAGCCTGTGAAAACAATAAGTCACCTATTTTAAAGGTATTAAAAGAGTTCTTTTCTGATGTAACGAATGTATTAGAGGTTGGCTCAGGTACCGGGCAACATAGCGTGCATTTTGCAACGCATTTAGCACACTTGCAGTGGCATTGTAGTGATCGTGAGGTTAATCACCCTGGGATATTACAATGGCATCAAGAAGCTGCACTAACTAACTTGCATGCACCACTCACACTCGATCTTAATGATCCTTGGCCAGTTGATAAAGTGAATGCTATTTTCACCGCGAATACGATGCACATTATTAGTTGGCCACTGGTGGAGCGCTTTTTTCAAGGGGTAGCAAAGCATTTAGCGCCTAAAGGAAAGTTATGTATTTATGGGCCATTTAAGTATCAAGGTAAGTATACCAGTGCCAGTAATGCTGAGTTTGATGCTTTTTTAAAACAGCAAGATGCTAATAGTGCAATTCGTGATTTTGAAGCGATTTGCCAACTTGCAGAGCAAGCTGGCTTAACCTTTGTTGAAGATGTGCAAATGCCAGCGAACAACCAATTATTGCTGTTTAAACGGCAGTAAGCTTTCGCATTGGGCTTTATAGAGCGCCATATGTTGGCGTTCTCTGCGAATAAAATCATTAATGGCTGCTGCAAAATCACCGTGCTGAATATGATGCAGTGAATAGGTTTATACGGGCTTAAATCCGCGACTTATTTTATGCTCACCTTGCGCGCCAGAGTGGAACTGTTTAAGTTTGTTGGCAATGCAGTACTCAATGCCTTGATAGTAGCAAAGCTCAAAGTGCAAACTATCAAGCTCATAATTTGTTCCCCAGTAACGACCATATAAACAATTCTTATCTTTAAAACTGAGTGTGGCGGCAATCACCTCTCCTTGATACTTAGCGAACATTAACACCAGTTTGTCGGCCATGCTCTGCTGTAATAATTCGAAAAAGGCGGTATTCAAATAACCATTGTGGCCTGAGCGCTTCAAATAGGTTTGGCGGTAAAAATGACTAAATTGCTGCATGTGTTGCTTGCTGATGTCAGTACCTTCGAGCCATTCTATGACTATCTGTTGTTCAGTTATTTTAGCGCGTTCTTTTTTGAGCGATTTACGCTTTCTTGCGGTGAGTGAAGCTAAAAAATCATCAAAGCATTTATAGTCTTCATTAAACCACTGAAACTGCACGCCATGACGTTGCATTACGGTGTCGCTAGTTAATGCAGTAGCTTGTTGCTGGTGGCAAAAATTTATATGCCAACCTGACCAGCCTAACTGCGCTGCTGTTGCTGTGAGTATGTGCTGAATATACGCATAGACCTTTGCGGCGTCATTGTGATTTATACTAATTCGTTGCCCTGCAATAGGTGTGAATGGCACGCCACACAGCCATTTAGGGTAATATTCTAAGCCATGCTGTTGATAAGCTTCAGCCCAAGCCCAGTCAAATACATATTCACCATAAGAATGATGTTTTAGATACCCCGGTAGTAAGGCTATGACCTGTTCTTGCTGGTAAATTGCTAAGTGCATGGGTTGCCAGCCCGACTCTTCACTCACACAGCCACTTTGTTCTAAAGCCGCTAAAAAAGCGTGATCAGTAAAGGGTGTATCATCAAAAAATGACTGCCAAAGTGCGGCATCAATCTCGCTTATTTGATTAAACCAGCGGTGACTAAACTCACTCATTGTGCAGCCGATTCTATATCTTTGATGAAGTTGTTTATATGCATAGCTAGCTTATCGAAATAAGGGTTAAACGTGAGTCGTGCAAAGGGTTTGTGTGCTTGTAAATTTTCGACTGTGCGCTCACCCATCACGATGTCTTTTTGGTATTTGCAGGCTGTATAAAGTTTATCGTCATCTAAGTAGCTGCCGCAATTGCGATACGAAGCTTTACGGCCATAGTAAGGATTACTGGGTTTATTAACGATACCAATGTGTGACATCCCTTTGATCTTTTTACAGTCATCGGTATCGCAGTCATCACGGATTATGTGGTAATCAGCAGGAAAGTTGGCTGGAATATTATCGTCGTCACCGTAGTAAACTAGCCGATCAAGCTGGTTATTTTTACGCGCTTTTGGGTCGTGCAGTTTAGCTAGTAATTTAAAGGTCGCTTGATTATCTATTGTGGTGTCAACATCACTAAAGGTGCTAAATATTGCGACATTCGGCAGTTGACGATAACGAAGCTCATCAAGACTAATACGGCTCATTGCTTCGTGGCTAGCTGAGGCTGCACTGAATGGAAACGACTCATACTTAGCAAAATCCAGATCCGCGTCTTTATCAATCCAATTAACAAATGGAATTGCATCGACCCATTTGGCCAACCAACCGTTTTTATTGTGTGGCTCACTTGCTGGTGAAAACAACATCGCAGCAGTAATTTTATTATCAACAGGAGCTTGAGTTAAGTAATCAACAACCAGTGCTGCACCCGTTGAGTAGCCCCCTAATATTACCTGATCAAAGTCTTTTAAAGTGCGCTCAATGGCATACACACTGGCTTTTCGCCAATCATCAGCATCAACCTCTTGCAAAGCTGCTGCGGCAGTGCCATGCCCCGGCAGTAAAATTGTGCGAACTGTATAACCTTGTTGATAATACACCTGTGCAAGGTCATGGTAGGTAAATGGAGAGTCGGTTAAACCATGGATTAAAAGTACAGCTTTGCGGCTATCGGCCTGTTTAAGTTCGAATGGGCTAATTAAATCGGCAATTGTTGCGTTAGCAGGTCGAGAACCTTGTGCAACAAGTTGCTGATAGGTATCGGTATAAACTGGGCATGGTAAGTTCGCTCGCGGATTTTCACTGCTAATTTCAAGGTAAGCAGCGGTTAAATAGTCACTAAATGCTTGCTCGATATTATAGCTAAAGGTGCTATGGCTGCGTGGTAATGGCTCTCTAAACAGTCCTTCGCGCTTACTTTTCATCATCAAAGCTTGGTCTTCAAGCTGAGAAAGGCAGGTTTGCTGCTGTGCCATTAATGGGCTGCTAAATAGTCCACTGATGGCCAAAGAGATAGCAACTAAGTTTATGAATTTCATATTTTAAGCGTCCTTTTAAAGCCTGTTTTTAGCTTATCGAGTTATGTTTTATTTGCAAGCAAGCTGCGTCAAGCTAGCGGTAAATGGCGCTTAGTGAATGCTTGTTTTAAGACCACCGTCGACTCGATGTTAGCAATGCAATCAATACTACCTAATTTATGTTTCACAAAGCTTTCATAGCTTTCTAAATCTGTAGCAACAATCTTGAGTAGATAATCATAACTACCTGAAATAACTGAGCACTCAAGCACATGTTCAAGTTTTGCTACTTGTTGTTCAAATTGCTCAGCAGCGGCAACTGAGTTTTGGTTTAAGCGTACAAAGGCATACACAGACACGTTTAAATTAACCGCTTTAGGATTAATTGCAGCATGGTAACCACTGATCACATTCGCTGATTCGAGCTTTTTAATGCGGCGCAGGCAAGGGGTATCTGACAGGCTAACCGACTGTGCCAGATCTGAGACAGAAGTTCTTGCATTGTCTTGTAGAGCATTAAGTAATTGTTGGTCTTTTTTATCTAATTTCATTTTAATTTGAGTGATTTTCACTAATCTAGGTGGATTCTAGTCTATATTTTGGCGATTAGCACTCATTGAACTCTGTTAACATTATCGCAATATAATTATTTTGGAGTGAGCCTGTGACTGAGAACACCAAGGCATTTGATAGCTGGCTTCGCACTCGTTTTGTTGAGATCAATAGCGAACTAGAAAAACTATATTGGCAACAAGACGATAAAGCGAATGTAGAGGGGGTCGGTGAGCACCTTAAGCGTCAATTAGAGCAAGAAGGTAATGAGCATATTCGTGCTTTACTTGCAGAGGGTAATACCGATGAAGGGTTTGATAACGCTTTCGACTTATTAGGTAATGTTGGCTTGTATATGGCGGCATGCCGTCGACATGAGATCACTGAGCCTTCTCGTGAAACAAGCTCACCCCTCGTTGAAGCCTCTGCATTGGCAATGCACATCGGTGCATCTATTGGTGTTACCCCGCGTTTTGCAACGGCGCATTTAACCACCCACAACAAAGCGGTTGATGGTTTGTATAAGCGCTTTACTGACCTTGAAGATGAGAAAATCTTTGTTGATTATAATACCAAGGGCATTTTAGCGTATAAGCGTGCAGCGGATGCTTTATTAAAAATTCAGCCATTAGGAATATCGCACCCTATCACGGCAGATTTACTTGCCGTGGCAAAGCAAGCACTGCTTGATGTAATTGAGTCGAACAATACGTTATACAATAAGCTTGATACAGACCGCTTTTTCTATTGTGTACGCCCGTATTACAAGCCTTATCGAGTAGGTAAAGAGGTGTATCGTGGTGCGAATGCCGGTGATTTTGCGGGCATTAATGTCATCGATTTATTACTTGGTCTTTGTTTTGCCAATGAACCTAGCTACTCGCAAATGCTGGTGGATAAATTCTTGTATATGATGCCTGAAGATCAGCAGATTCTGCGTGAAAGTATGCGTATGACAAGTATTATGGATGACTTTTTAGCAGCAGAAGCTGAGCGCGATAGCGAGTGGCTACAAACTAACTTAAAGCTGTTTATTCAAGTGTGTAAACTGCATGGTGATACTGCGATTGGTCACCATAATCAATTGGTTAGTAAATACATTGCGCAGCCTTCACAGCAAATGCAGCAACAACATATGGATAAAGTTACTGCCAGTGGGCCGCCTTTACATGTATTACTTAACTCATTAGAGCAGTTACGTGATCGCCGTGCGGCAGCAAAACGGGATGATATTCGCACCCGTTTCGATGATTTAACTAAGTTAAAACAGTGGATTAAGTAATGAATAAAGACGATTTTGTAATTCCACAAGGCAGCTATTTGCTTAACCACTCTGTTGGGCGCCCCTTAAAATCTGCTGAGCAGCATTTCCATCAGCAGTTTTTTGCCGCTTGGCAAAATGAAAATAAAGAGCCATGGCAACAGTGGTTGCAAGGTGTAGAGGCGTTTACGAGTAGTCTCGCTAAATTATTTAACTCGCACAGTGAGTTGTTTTGTCCACAAGTTAACTTATCGAGTGGTTTAACAAAGCTTTTGATGTCGCACCCGCGACTTCAACAAGAAAATTGCAAAGTGTTGATGGCCGAAAGTGACTTTCCAAGTATGGGTTTTGCAATGCAAAAAGCCTTACCGGAAAGTGCTGAAATCGTGTTCATTGATAAGCATGAAGATTTAACCAGTGCGCAGGTTTGGCAGTCATATTTAGCGAATAATGATATTGATTTAGTCTTTATTAGCCATGTTTACTCAAACACGGGTCAACAAGCGCCTATTCAAGAAGTTATAAATATCGCGAAACAACACAACACATTGAGCTTAGTTGATGTTGCGCAGTCTGCGGGTATTTTAGAGGTCGACTTAACTAAGCTTGATGCCGATTTTATGCTGGGCTCGAGTGTAAAATGGCTATGCGGTGGGCCTGGTGCTGCTTATTTATGGGTTAACAGCAAGCAGCTATCACTTTGTCAGCCAAAAGATGTTGGTTGGTTTTCACATCAAAACCCGTTTGAATTTGATATTAAGCACTTTGCTTATCATCAAACCGCGCTACGCTTTTGGGGCGGTACCCCTTCAGTTGCACCTTATATTTTGGCATCCCATAGTATTAATTACTTTGCAGAGCTTGGGATTGAGAAAGTACGCGCTCATAACTTAGCTATGCTCGCTCAGTTTCATGACCAATTAGCTGATTATATGCGCTCACCGATACAGGCTGACAAATGCTCTGGAACGGCCATTATGCATTTTGGCGAGCAACAAGCGGCTGTTAAAGCTGCGCTTGAAGCTGCGAATATCGCTGTTGATGAGCGTCACTTGGGTTTAAGAGTCTCTGCTCATATTTATAATGATCAGCAGGATATTGATACATTTATCAAGACTGTGAAAAGCACTTTATAACAAAACGCTTAATTAAGTGTTATTGCGAGTTGGTATTAGGTTAAGTGCTTGTCGGGCCTTTGCTTTGACGGAACGCCAGTGCGTCATTGGTTTTTTGGGGACCAGCGCTAAAATTTGCTCAAAGTCGATGTCATCAATACCGACTTCGTTACTGTGGGCAAACATAATCCGTTTTGGTTGTAAGGCTTTTAACATTAGTAAAGAGTTTAAATACAGCTTTGGGTAAAAAACAGGAAAGGGTGGCACGAGCTGCCCTTTTACTTTTACCAGTAAATCAGCAATGTAAATTCTCTTACTGGGAATATGGTATAAGCTGATATCTCGGTCGGTATGACCGGGGGTGTGAAGTGCTTGCCAGTCATCAAAGCCGGGTAAAATTGCATCGGTAGCAAGATAATAGTCGGCATCGAGATGGCGGTTGTACCAAAGGTTGTGGCGTTTTTTATTTAATCTCCCCGCAACCCACCAAGCCAAAGCGATATCGGTTAAATGCATTAAGAAGCCATCAATACCTCTATACCATTGCCCAGGGGCATTCGACGTGGCTATTTTGCCACCGCTTAACTTTCTTAATGCATGCGCACCACCGGCATGATCTGGGTGCATGTGGGTAACTACAATTAGTTTTAGGTCGGTAACAGGGCGCTTTAGTTGCTCGGTGATATAATCAAACACGGTATCAACATCGGCACGGCAACAGCCATCAAGCAGCATTAGTTTGTCTGGATATTCAACCAAATAGATGTTTTGAATATAACCTTCTAAAGTATGAATGTGCATTGCTACATAAGGCCTTAATAATTTAATAAACCCTGTTATAGCATGTCTGACCAGTTTAGGTAAGTTAGAAGTCTTGCTTCTCTGTAAGTCGCCTTTTACTCTCTTCTAGTTTTTCAATCTGCTTATTTATGATATTTAACTGGCTGTTATAGTAGGCATTGATGCGCTCACTTTGTTTTTTAATGGCATCATCGATCGATTCTGCACCTAGTCTATTTGCAGCATCTTGGGTCATTTCGTACACTTTTTTTATACGCTCGTTTTGCTTTTTTTGTAATTCTTTACTTTCTAGTTTTAAGCGCTCAATTTCGCGATCAGCTTCTTTGGTTTTGAGAAAGTTTTCAACACTTAGCTCATTTGTCTCTTGCGTTTTTTCTGGTGGTAGCTTGGTTTTGGGTGGTGGAGTGATATTAACTATTTCGGCATCTTTACCACATGGTTGCTGCGAAAATGTGGCAACATTATCGATCATGCATTTATAGATCGTGGCTTGGCTGTAAAAGCTGAGCAACAAGGCTGCAGCGAAAGAGGCAAAACGGAGCATAGCACTAATCACTTTGACTAATATATATACATTTAGCATGCATGAAATTAACTGAAGTGTGCAAGTTTTTTAGGCATAAAAAAACCGCTAAAAAGCGGTTTTAAATAATAAAATGGTGGAGAAGGAGGGATTCGAACCCTCGATAGAGCTACAAACCCTATACTCCCTTAGCAGGGGAGCGCCTTCGGCCACTCGGCCACCTCTCCAACGCATAATTCTGATTGTAACTTGCTGAAATTAATCAACAAATAAAAATAAGTGGTGGAGAGATAGGGATTTGAACCCTAGAGGGGCTACAAACCCCTGCCGGTTTTCAAGACCGGTGCATTCGACCACTCTGCCATCTCTCCACGTCGTGATGCGAGAATAATACTTAGCTGAATCGGCTGTGTAAATAGGAAAAAGTTTGTTTGCTTGTTTTTTGAGCGTAATAAGGGCGTTTTTTGTAAAAAGGTTTAATTTTTTGCTGTTTTTGACTTAAAAGAAGAGGGTTGGGGCAGTAAACGGAGGAGCTAAAGAAGGATCTTCGTTAGTGGTTGGTTGTTTACTGCACCGATAAAGTAACCATGGTTGGGGGTTACTTGTGTTGTACTGCGCCGCCAAGTGCTAACTTTTTGCCGTAGCGATTAAGCTTTGCCAACATTTTTGCTTTGCGGTTTGTTGGTTTTACGGCAACATGAGCTGCTGCGTTTTGGTTTAATGTATTAATTGGGTTCATTACTTTGCTCCGGGTTGTGTTTGATTGAAAACGTGAGTATTTTGCAACCAAACTGAACAAAAATAAAACGATAAAAATTGAGTCTGCCGGATAACTTTTTCTAATCCGAAAGTCTTTTATTAACATAGGGTTAAGTTTTTATATCTGCAGTGGTTTGCATGCTTATGCAGTTGTTTTTGTGTTGAAGTGTCAGTAAATAAAAGGTTTTTAATTATTGTTACTTTGATTTATGCGTTTTTAGAGTAAGAAAGTGACTAATTATTCAGATTAATATAATTTGAACGAGTGTGGTGTTTTTACCATGCAAGACAAGAAGTGCCATTAATGTTGATAATAATAAAGCCAAGTGACAAAAAAAATCATAAAAATAGTGTTGATTGGCTACAAAAAGAATGTAAAAAAAGACAGATTGAGCCTGAGTTATATTTAACCATAGGCAATTTTCTTCAAGATTGCGCTAATATTGCCCTTTTAGCTAAAAGCCAGACACAAGTTGTGGTAATTGGTGGTGATGGGACGCTACATTTAGCTGTTAATGCATTAATGACGAGCAATTGTTCTATCGCCTTAATTCCTGCAGGTACTGGTAATGATTTTGCTCGCGGCTTTGCGCGCAAGCAGCAAGCTTGGCATGACGCTGTTTTCAATAGCCGTACTGAGCTCATTGATATTGGGCAAATAAATCAGCGTTATTTTATCAATGTAGCGGGGATAGGTTTTGATGCTGAGGTGGTAACTCAATTAAACAAAGCCGGAAGTTTTAGCTCGTTTGGCTACACTTGGCAGGGTATCAAGCAGCTATTTTCATTTCAGGCACGGTCACTTCAGGGTGAATTTAATGGTAGACCACTTAGCTACAGTAATTTAGCGACGATTTTTGCTAATCATCATTACTTTGGTGGTGGCTTAAAGATTGCTCCTCGGGCAAAGTTAAATGATGGTCAGCTTGATTGTTACTGCATGCCAGCAGATGGTTTGTTGAAAAACCTGATTAGCTTTTTATATTTACTACTTGTGAAACATCATAGTTTAAAAAGGCTGAAATATACCTGTTTAACAACTGCGGAAGTAACCACCAAAGGGCTTAGTATTGAGGCTGATGGAGAGCTCGTTGGTTTTACACCAGCCAAAGTTAAGGTGCATAAACAAGCGCTTCGTTTTCATGTGCCATAAAAAAGCGCCGGCATATTTTGCCAGCGCTTGGTGTTAGAGGTGACCTTGCCACATCTAACTGGGGACGGAGCTTTTTTGCTGTAGGTTACGTGCAGCAAAAAATGCTTTAATTTGTCGAGTTGGAGTTAGCACGATAGCATTACCGAATAACACTAGGCTAAAGCCCATAAAGGTATTCGCTTGCCATTCGAATCCTTCAAATAAGGTACTTAATACCACTGCAACCAGTGGGAATAATACGATTACGTAGCTTGCGCGCTCAGGGCCAATATTTTTAAGTAGTGCGAAGTAACAAGCAAATGCGATTACGGTACCAAACACAGCTAAATAGAAAAGCGATATCCAATAACTGGTTGGGGCATTCAATGTAAGCTCAACATCGCTTACTAAAACATACGCTGCTAGGCCTAAAGCGCTGTATAACATACCCCAGGCATTGCCCTGAAGTACGCCAATGTTTCGCTGAGAGTTTCGAACACTGACCATATTCCCCAATGAAGCCACAAAGGTCCCAGATAGCGCAAGTAGTAACCCGACCAACGCACCATTACTCAAGTCGAATTGCTGAATTTGTGGCCAAAACAAGCTTGCAATACCCATTACGCCGAGCAGAGCACCAAAGTAAATTCGTTTCGCAATTGGCTTTGCGAAAAACAAGCGGGTGTTAATAATGTTCATCAATAACAACATCGAAAAGGCAATTGAAGCCATTGCTGAGGTAAGGTAGTTCTGCGCCCAATACAGTACTAAATAATTTAAACCAAAGTTAAATAAAGCTAATAATGCAAAAAAGCCGTGATCACGCAGTGAATATTGCATAGGAAGTTTTTTTACGAGCACAAAGGCCCACATTAAAATAGCTGCAATGGCAAAGCGATAAAATAAAGAGACCTCAACAGCGACATCACCCAGTTGAAACTCAATAGCAAGCCAAGTCGATCCCCAGATCAGTACTGTAGCAAGGTAGAGAGCAGCGCTTTTCATAGTTAGTACCTAAAAATTGAAAGTATGTTCATTTTAAATCGCTTCTGTATACTTAACATATACAGAAAACTAGAAATGCAACCTATACAGTTTGGTGGGCTATGTCACAAGTAATCAGTCGTAGTAACAGTGAGTTCTTATATCAACAAGTTATTCAGTTAGTTAGAGATCTTTGTTTGCAAGGCTCGTTATTACCAGGTGAAAAATTACCATCACTCAGAAAAATGGCTGACAAGCTTAATATTAGTATTCCGACGGTAAAACAAGCTTATCAATTACTTGAAGGACAGGGGCTAATTGAAGCCAGAGAAAAGTCAGGTTACTTTTTAAAGTCTTCACAATTAAATCAGTCGCGGCCAAAGCGAGTCAGGCTGAGTCGAGAACCTACCACAGTCAACAAACAAGGCTTAATAGAACAAGTATATAGCGCTATCCACAAAGCTAATGTGGTGCCATTTGGTATTGCCAATCCTGTGGCTGCTGCACCGACAGATAAAGCATTGGCAAGAACCATGCGTCGGGTAATGACACTCGCTGGGGCATCGGCAATTAATTACGGTCCGATGGATGGCTTTGCACCACTTAAAAAACAACTCATTCATCGTTATTTAGACTTCGGCATTGGGGTTGATAGCGATGAATTAGTGATCACCAATGGCGCTCAAGAGGCGTTGGCGATAGCCCTTAAGTGTGTCGCTAAACCCGGAGATGTTATTGCTATCGAGTCGCCTTGCTATTTTGGCATTATCGAATTAATCGAAAGCTTAGGCTTAAAGGCACTGGAAATACCGCTGTGTCCTGATGAAGGAATATGGCTAGATGATTTGGCTCAAGCACTCGATGAGCATGATATAAAAGCCTGTGTATTTTCTACCTCATTAAATAACCCGGTTGGCAGCTTTATGCCTGATGCCAAGCGTGAACAATTGGTGGCACTTTTAGAGCAGCGCGATGTCGTGCTTATTGAAGATGATGTATATGGCGACCTACATTTTACAGCTAAGCGAGCGACTCCTGCACAAGCTTATTCAAAAAAGGGTTTAGTGATCACCTGCGCGTCATTTTCAAAAACAGCTGCGCCAAGTTACCGTATTGGTTGGATCATTGCCGGTAAGTTTGCTGAACAAGCAAGGCGCTATAAAAGGGCGCTTAGTTGCTCTGCGCCACTTATTAATCAGTGGACCTTGTATGAATTTATAGCCACTGGCGAGTACGATCGTAATATTCGTTTACTAAGACAGCGCTTAAGTACCAACAAAGAGCGTATGATTTGGTGTTTGCAGCAGCACATGCCAAGTTGTGCACGCATAAGTAACCCGCAAGGGGGTTGTGTTATTTGGGTTGATCTTGGTAGCCAATATGATGCGGTAAAATTATTTCATTTGGCACTTGAGGCGGGGATCAGTATTACTCCAGGGCTGATATTTTCAGCGGGTAAAAAGTACCGTAGTTGTTTTCGCTTAAGTTATGGCTTGCCTTGGTCTGAAAATTTAGAGCAGGCGATTAAAACGTTATCGCAACTGACTGTGTTGGCCAAAAAATAAAAAAGCGCAGAGCAAGCTCTGCGCGAAAGGACCAAGTGTTTTGGTTCAGGGATGTTAATTCATTACTCTGCGTTTTGTTTGAAGATAAAAAGTTGATACTCTTTTAGTTCTGGTACTAGCGCCACTAACTCTTGCTCTTTATGAGCGATATCAGCAAAGCTGCCGCATAATGCATCTGCACGCTCTTCAAGTTGAGCTGCCTGTGTTTCAACGCGCGCTTCTATTTGTGCGCCCATGTTTTCCATACGTTGTTCAAACTCATTCATGTCGCCACCCGAACCTAAAAGTTCAGAGCCTAGCGCGACCAAAATACTACCCATTGATTGCATCATGGCTGATTCAACTGCTGATTCGATTTGCTCATCGAATTGGTCTTCAAAGTTTTGACCAAATTTTTCAAAATTTTGCTGACCCATTGTGAACGCACCTTGTTGATAGAAGGCGTTTTGCACTTCTACGCTGATATCGTCCATTAATTCTGAAATGTCGTTTAGGCCGTCAATGTTGAAGGCTTTTGACACTTCTTCAATTGCTACGCCTGCTATTTTTACGCCATCAAGTGCGATATTTGCTACTTCAGGAAGTTGGCTGCGTAAGCTGTCTGAGTAATCTGCAATTGCTTGCTGTTGTGAAGCATCAAGTGATACGCTTTGACCATCGATATACAAAGTGTGCTGATCGATGATTTTCATAGAGCGATTATCGGCTGTGTATACTTCTAACTCGCTTGGTGTGATGCGTACATCATTTTTAAATTCAACATCACATTGCTCACCGCTGAATGAAATATTTGTATCATTATCGTTATGAGCCATTGCGCTGGTAGCGATAAATAAAGAACTTACTAACAATAACTTTTTCATTTTTTTCTTTCCTGTTTGAAATGACATTTAGACATAATCAAACTTAATGCCAAATTTATATTTTTATTTTATTTCATAGGGTTATCATTTTATTAAGTGTAGTTAGAAGTTATGAGAATTAAATTTTTAACTAAAATTTGGTCAAATTAACTAAAAAATAAACATGCATAAATGGGTTTTATCGAAACGATAAAAAACTCTCACTTTTCAGAATCCGAATTTAGCGCTATTTATTCACAATATTGACATATCACCCATTTAGCATGGCGATATGGCTTTATTTTGGTGGTTTTTTACATACTAATTAATCACTGAGCTTTTTAAACTTTGCCAATTCACAGAGCAAACTTTAAATTTGTGAAATTGGTCTCAAACACTTTATGGAGTGGGTTGTGGGTAAGACATTTAGTTATGATGCGCTAGATGACGATTTTGTTGAAGACGAGTACGAAATGGTTGGGCGTAATCAACATGACAAAAAAAAGCAACGCGTTAAGAAGAAGCTAGAAGATTATCTTGAGCAAAAACGCTTACGCAGAAACTTAGGCGAAGACGACTTTGACGAGTACATGAACGACTAAGCATAAATTTAAATAAAGAGGCATTTTGCCTCTTTATTGCTTATTGGCATGTGATTTTATTTGTTTAATGCAGCAATAATCGCAGCTTCGATCTGCTCTGGTTTTGTTAAAGGAGCAAATCGTTTAATAGCTTTGCCATCTTTACCAATTAAAAACTTGGTGAAGTTCCATTTTATTTTGCGGGTAATAAACCCAGGTAACTCTGATTTTAGGTATCTAAAAACAGGGTGTGCATGTTCGCCATTTACATCGACCTTGCTCATCATCAAAAAGCTAACGCCATAGTTAATTAGGCAGCCTTCTTTTATTTCTTTAGCATCTCCCGGTTCTTGCTTACCAAACTGATTACATGGAAAGCCGATAATGACGAGGCCTTGATCATGGTATTTTTCGTGGAGTGCTTGCAAGCCTTCATACTGAGGGGTAAAGCCACATTTACTCGCCGTATTTACAATTAGAACGACTTTATTTTCAAAGTCATTAAAATCAATAGTTTGACCTTGAAGGCTGGTGGCACTCAGTTGATAAAATTCACTCATAGGTATCACTTATTATTATTGTTGAATTAATTCTAACCCGCTTTAGAGAGGTATAAAAGTATAAATTTTAATCACACTTTATACCTTATAGCCAACTGTGAGCAGTGTTAGAGTTGATGTCAGTTTTTTAAACTCAAAGTATGTTGCTCTGAAAGGCCAAAAGTACAAATTTGGCGACAAAAAAGACTAACTTAAAATGATAAATAGCCCCATGCCTGCAAGCGTGGTGTAATAAATGTTATGTGTTTTATATGCGACAATAATGGCTAATACAGCCGCACTTAAATAAGGGTTTTGCCAATCTAAGTTAATCTCTCCCTCATTTATAAAGACGATGGGTACCCAAATTGCGGTAAGTACCGCAGGGGCGCTAAAACTTAAAAATTGCTGCATTTTCGGACCGACTTTAAACGGTAATGCGCGGTGCAAAAATAAGTAACGTGTGAAAAAGGTAATACACGCCATCAATAAAATGGTGGTCATCATAGTGTATGCTCCTCTTTTGCTTGCCAGCGACTAATTAAATAACCTACTGTCATGGCTATTAGCGCTGCAGTCACTAACCATAGCTGAAAGCCTTGGCTTTTTAAAAGCGTAGCGACAACGCCTGCGGTGAGCACAGTAGCCAACGTAGCAAGGTTCTTTACACCTGGAATAACTAAGGCAATAAATGTGGCAGCAATGGCAAAATCAAGCCCAAGGTCTGTTAAGTCAGGCAGTAAGCTACCCGCGACTATGCCAAGCAAAGTCCATATATTCCACGCAATATAAAAACTAAACCCTGCACTGAGCGCGTAAATAAGGCGCACTTTTGTTCGGTAGGCTTTGCGATGGTGCGAAAACGCAAATAATTCATCCGTGAGTACAAAGCTAACAGGAAGGCGCCAACGAAAAGGTTGATCAATGACTTTGTGGCGAATAGCTAAACCATATAGAAAGTGCCGCGAGCTAATAATGAGTGTGGTAAACAATATAGTAAGCAAAGGGGTATTGCCGGCCATTAATTCAATTGCGACTAGCTGCGCAGAGCCTGCAAATACCAACAATGACATCGCTTGTGTTTCTAAAGCACTAAAGCCATTTTGGACGGCTAACGAGCCACATAAAATGCCCCAAGGTAACACCGCAAGGCACAAGGGGAGCATGTCGAAAAACCCTTTTAGTAATGCTCTTATTGTTGATTTATGCATTTTATCGCTCATGTTTGTTGTTGTGGCTCAGATCAAAACAGCTGAAATAGAGGTGTGTCAAAATAACTGAAGTTTGTAATAATGTATAGCCGAACCCGTTGCTGAAATTCAGTTCTGCAAGTTATGATACCAATCCGCAATAATACTTAATCATTTTGAGGGATTAAACCTGTCGCTATCTGCGTTAAAAATTTCTGATTTAGAACAACTAAATAACGAAATTTTTGCCTTGCTATCTACGAGGTTTTATTGCCTCAAAATAGATCACTTAATTAAGCGAATTGGTATAAGCATCTTTTAAAGGGGAAGTTACAATGTCGAAAGTTAAAGTATGGGATGGCTTTATAAGAAGCTTCCATTGGTTGTTAGTTGCAGCCATCGCAACACTCTATTTTAGTGCTGAAGAGGGTATGTTAGAGCTGCATTTTGCAGCAGGCTACTTCACCTTGGCGCTGATTATTACACGTCTTGTTTGGGGGCTTATTGGTAGCAAAACAGCAAAGCTCTCTGCTCTTATTCACTCTCCTGTTGCTGCAATTAAGTCATTTACAAGCAATGAGCATAAGGCAGGTCATGGTGCGGCGGGCAGTTATATGGTGATTGCATTTTTTGTTTTAATACTTGTGCAGTTAACCTCGGGACTTATGACCAGCGACGATATCTTAACAGACGGCCCGCTAGTCGCACATGTATCATCAGATACCGTAGAATTTGCGGGATGGTTGCATCATTTGAACTTTGATATTTTGTTGTATGCCATTGTGTTGCATGTATTGGCAATTGTGATTTACCGCATTAAGGGAAAGAATTTAGTCAAACCTATGCTAACGGGCAGTAGCGACCAGGTTTCAGTCACTGAGCCTGTCACTAAATCACCTATGCTCGCTTTTATTATTTTTGCTGTGTGCTTAGTGGTGCTATTTACAACTTGGGGCGCAGAGCCGCTCAGTTATTTGCTTGGGTAGACCTCTCAAGATACTAAAAAGGCGCTTATCAGCGCCTTTTTAGTTTACATAATTACTAGACTAGTCTTTGAAAGACTTATGGCAATCTTTACAGCCTTTAGCCCATGCGCCAAATGCTTTACCAATTACTTTTTCATCGCCACTCTGTGCTGCAACTGCTAGTTCATCAGCATATTGTTGGAAAGCAACTGCTTTTTTCATAAAGGTTTCGTTATCGCTCCATACAGCAGCAAGTGCAGATGTATCGCCTTTATCAGAACCCGCGACAAAAGCTTCCCAAGGCATTTTTGATAGTGCAGCTGCATTGTTGGCACGCTTTTGAAAGCGTTCAGCATCAAAAGGTACTTTTCCTTTTAGCATATCGCCCATGTCACCAATTTGTACGCGGATCATTGAAAATGCTGCCTGACGATACTCAATTGCATCACTTGGTTCTTCAAATACAGAATTTGCTGATGCGCCTAGTGCCATTGTAGATAGCATTGCACCCAATACTAATTGTTTTAATTTCATTCCTTTTGCCCCTTAAGATGTCATAAAAGTAAACTAACTGAGTTGTATCTTAGCTCAATATAATATTCAAGTGTATTGCGGTTTACTAGGGCGTATTTACCTTTGTGGATTAAATTTGTTCACTCTAGGGGCGATTTAATCGCGGCGCGAGATTTGTAACCTAGTGGGCTAAGTAAAAATCGAGCAACAAAGAGTTAATCGCCCCTAGGAAGAACCCGAAGGGCAGCGCGTGTTTGGCATTGATGCTGCGTTATCGCCTATTTATGTGGAACAACCACACTACATAGGCTCTGCCTTGCCTAAATACCAAACACACTGCTGCAAAATTAATCATAAAAGGTCAATACGCCCTAATCATTTATATCAATATCGGCGAATATCATCCCGCGGCGCATACTTCTGGTTGCTAAGAAAACCTCGCCTAGTAAAGATAAAAAACCACAGATCAACAGGGCCATAGCGGCCACAAAGCAACTGGCAATTGTCACGCTTAGGTTAATAGATTGGATATGTGATAGAAATAAACACATAACCACAGCGCACACTAATAAGGCACTAAGCACACTTGCACTAAATGCAATATGGATACAGCGCGAGCGCTTTAATAACGCTCTTAATTCAGTCGTTAGAGACTTATTAAAGTCTTCATCAGTACTGACCTTTAACTTACGCTCAAGCTGCCTTGCACGGTCGGTAATGCGGGCTAGACGGTTAGATAACACACCTAATGTGGCAGCAATACCCGTAATTAAGAATACCGGGGCTACGGCTGTTTGAATCACCTTAGCCATAGTAAGAATATTAATAACCTCTGAGTTCATTATGTTTACCTTTTTGCATTTGATTCATTTACAAATATTTACAACCCATGCTTTTTCATTAAACGCTTTTAAAACAAAGTCTTGTCAGTTTTTTTCTCGCATCTAATAAATTTACTGTAACTATAATGTAACTGAAATGTTGTTCTTGAGTGTGTTTACGCTTTATATTGGTGATGAAACTTTGTTTCAATCACTATTTAGGACGATAAAATAACATATCCCAGGGGAACCCATGTCTAAAAATCTAATAAAAAGAACAGCAGTTGCTTTGGCTGTAACAAGTGCAATGTGCGCTAGTGCACAAGCCAATGACTTTTCAAAATACAATCTAGCAGGCAAAAAGTTAATTAAATCAAGTGCTGTTACTAAAAAAGAGCAAAAAGTTCGCAGCGAAGCAACAAGTTGGTTAGTTAAGTTAAATGCACCAGCAACAGTAAATGCAACATCACGTGGTGCAGATATTGCGAGTATTCAGTCACAAGCACAAGCGGCACAAGTAAGTGTAGAGCAAGCGATTAGTAGCATGGATTTACCGCTGCAAGTTGTTGCGAAAACATCAACACTTGTCAGCTCAATCGTAGTCAATGGTAATAAGCAGGACGTTGCAAAGCTTCTCTCTAACGCGCAAGTTGAGGGTATCTACCCTGTTTATGATTATGAATTGCATGTTGCAGACAGTGCCGATTATATTGAGGCAACACCTCTTGTCGCGAATGGTTTAGCAACAGGTGAAGGTGTTCGCGTTGCGGTACTTGATACAGGTATCGACTACACACACAAAGCATTCGGTGGTGAAGGTACTGATGAAGCATATGCTGCTGCGATTGCTGATCCTGCATCAGTTGATTGGCCACAAGGTAAAGTTTTAGGCGGTTATGACTACATCAATAATGATAATGATCCAATTGATGTAGATACAAATCATGGTACACACGTTTCTCACTCGGTTAACGGTATCGCACCAAACGTAGATTTATTCGTTTACTCTGTATGTAATAGTGGTTGTCCTGGTCTTGCGCAATTATTAGCGCTTGAAAGTGCAATGGACCCAGATGGTAATGGTGATATCAGTGACCGTGTTGACGTAATCAACATGTCTTTAGGTGGTGATTACGGTGATATTGCAAATGATGCTGTAGGCTTATTCATCAACCAAGCAGTTAAACTAGGTACCAACGTGGTTATCTCTGCAGGTAATGATGGCGCATATCCATTTATCGTTGGTGGCCCAAGTACCACTGAGCATGCTCTTTCTGTTGGGGCAATGACTCACCCTACAGGTGCTGAGTCAATTGGTAGTGGTACAGTTAATGGCGAAGAAGCAATTGTGCAGCCAGCAAGTTTTGGTCCTCAAACTGCGTTTAGTTTCTCAAATGACGATATTGAACTTGTTTACCCAGATGCGAACCAAACAGCATGTGAAGCGTTTGCTGATGACGTAGATTTTACTGGTAAGGGAGTTATCATCGACCGTGGTGCATGTGCATTTACAGTTAAAGTATTAGCAGCACAAGCTAAAGGTGCAGAGTTTGTTATTATTGCAAACAATAACGATGATGGTACGCCAGCTCCTATGGGTGGTTCTGATCCAAGTGTAACTATCCCTTCTGTCGGCGTAACATTTGCCGCAGGTACAGCACTTAAAGCAGGCGGTACATTTAACCTAACAGTTGAACGTTTAGTTCTTTCTGGCGCTATTGCTGACTTCACATCGCGTGGTCCTTCAATGGGTGGTCTGTTAAAACCTGAAATTACAGCACCAGGTGTAAACATCATGACTGCTCACCCAGGTTTAGGTGATGGTCTTACTGGCGCAACAGGTACTTCATTCTCAGGTCCAATCACGGCTGGTGCGGTGAGCTTATTAAAAGAAGCACTGCCTGAACGTAATGCACTTGAGTTAAAAGCTACGCTAATGAATACCGCTAACCTCAATGTCACAATGGAGCCATTAGCGATTAACCCTGATGCTGAGCTTGCGCCAATTAGTTATATCGGGGCAGGTTTAGTTGATGTAAATAAAGCGGCTAACTTACCAGTTGCTGCGTGGGCTGCAGATACTAAACAAGCTGCGCTTTCGTTTGGTTTAGTAAATGCATCAGAAACAGTAGAACTAACTAAAACTGTTCACGTTAAAAACTTCTCAAATGAAGCAAAGGTTTATACGCTTTCACTTGAACAGCGTTATCAAGACGATATAGAACGTGGTTCATTCTCACTTGATTACCCAGAAACAATCACAGTTCCAGCTGGTCAAATGCTGTCATTTGATGTCACTGCGACAATCGACCCGACAACATTACCTGAGTGGACTTTGACTGATGACAACATTGGTTCTCAAGACTCAACGACGGATTTAACGAACCTTGAGTTAGACGGTGCGTTAATATTCTCAGATGGTGACGAGAAAGCATTCCACCTTGTTTACCACGTATTGCCAAAAGCGAATGCAGCAATGAGCTTTATGCCAGTCATGACTGATGATGGTGTTGCTCACCAACTGACAAATACTGGCGCTGTTGCTTTAGAGCCTGTGTTTGCACCAACGGTAGCGACTGATGAAGTCGATGAAGATCAACGTTTAGACTTGGTTGGCGCATCGATTGAAACATTTGCAGTACCAGCAGAGGTCTGTGATAGCGGTTATGTAACATTAACAACTATGGTACTAAATGATGGTATCACTCACTCTTATGTGGGTGGCTTCATGGCTGACTTCGACCTTGATCAGGATGGCACGTACGACGTTACAGTACAAAATGGCAAGTTAGAATGGTTCTACGATGTTGAGCCAGGCACTGCTATTACCTTCACTCATGGCTACGGTAGCTCTTCAGGTAATCTTAATAACATTTACCAAATTATTGGTAATAACCATCTAACGATGCAAAGTTGTTTAGGTGCATTTGGTCTAACGGCTGATGATATTGGTAAAGCAACTGCAAATGTACGTTTCCGTACAGAAGAAGAAACTTGGACTCCAATTGCATCAGGCGAAGGCGATGTTGCAATGGGCACATATACATTCACTGATGCATCAAATGATGTCTATGCAGCGCTTGTTGATGAATCTGGTGAGGCTGTAAGTTCAATTGAACCAGGCGCTTCAGCAACATTATTGAATGCTGGTGCAGACTTCATGATCCTATCTGATTCTGGTTCTAAAGCATACGCAGCAACACCGAGTGCAGATGCTAATACAGCGCCTGAGCTTGCCGATGCTTCGTTCAGCGTTGATGAAAATAGCGCAGAAGGTACTGTTATCGGTATGCTTGAAGCGACTTACGGTGCTGAACTTGCAAATCCAATTTCTGAGTACATCGTACTGAGCTCTTCTTCTACAGCGGTTTCTGTGAACGCGGCTGGAGAAGTTGTGGTAATGAATGCAGAGATGCTAGATTACGATGCAGGCCTTACGTCTATTGAGCTTGAAGTTGTTGCTGCAGATTCTGCAGGCAATATCTCTGAACCTGCGATGGTGACTGTTGAAGTTATGAACGTTGCTGACGAGCCAGAAGAAGTTAACCCAGTAATCGATGCTGATCTTGGTGAGTTCACGGTTCAAGAAAACGCAGCAGAAGGTACTGTAATTGGCACTGTGACTGCGACTGACCCAGATGCAGATCTGACTCCTATCGCTACTTATGAAGTGACAGGCAGTGATAGCATCAGCATCAGCGATACAGGTGAGTTAATGGTTGCGGGTGCAATCGATTATGAGCAAACAACCTCTATCGAAGTATCAGTGACAGCAGTTGACTCTGCAGGCAATATGTCTGAAGCGGTGACGATTACTATTGCAGTAACACAAGACCCGGCAGAAGATGTTGTAGCTGAAGAACCTGCGAAGAAAAAATCTTCTTCAGGTTCGCTAGCATGGTTAACATTACTTGCTGCGCCGTTCGCATTTATGCGTCGTCGTAAGCAAAAGTAATTGCTTGATAAGTAACTAATAAAGGGAGCTTCGGCTCCCTTTTTACATTGCTTCACAAAGGCTACTTATAAATTCACGGTTAATTACTTATATTAGGGACTTAATAATAAAAATTAATTAGGATCCCTATGAAAGTTGGCCATTCACTTTGCCTTGCGGCACTCTCTTTAGCTGTTCTATCAGCGTGTAATAAAGTTCCAGATAATAAAGAACAAGCAATTATTACAGAGCAAGTTCAGATATCTGCTCCCGTCGCCAAAAAAATACCCTATGAAATGACCATCCATGGTGATACTCGTATCGATAACTATTATTGGATGCGAGATGATGAGCGTAAAGATGAAGCCGTCATTGCCCACTTAAATGCTGAAAATGAGTATGTAGAAAGTATGCTCGCACACACTCTGCCATTGCAAAACACCCTGTTCGAAGAGCTTAAAGGACGTATTGAGAAAGATGACGATACAGTGCCAACCAAAAAAGGTGATTATTACTATTTTTCACAAACGCGCGGTGATGACGAATACCCGGTTTATGTGCGCAGCAAAGATAGCCAGGGTGAGAATAAGCAGGTTATCTTGAACGTAAATGACCTTGCTAAAGATCATGATTATTTTGCTGTAACAGGTTTGGCAGTGAGCCCAAATGGCAATTTGCTTGCTTACGGTGAAGATACGGTGAGTCGTCGTATTTACACAATTAAAGTAAAAGATTTAAGCACAGGTAAAATGTTGTCAGAGAGCCTTGAAGGCACTGAAGGTGAAGTTGTTTGGGCGAATGACAACAAAACCTTTTACTACATTAAAAAAGACCTACAGACACTGTTAGGCTACCAAGTTTATCGCCATACACTAGGAACATCTCAAGCCGACGATGAGCTAGTGTATGAAGAAAAAAATACCAGTTACTACACGGGTATTTCGAAAAGCAAAGATCAACAAGAAATCTATATTAGTCATGGCAGCACCAGTGCCTCGGGCATCTCGGTTATTGATGCCAATGATGTAAAAGCAATGCCAAAACGTTTTATTGAACGCGAAGCAGGGCTTGAATACGACATCAAAAAATTGGGTGATTGGTATTATATTGTTACCAATTTAAATGCAGTTAACTTCCAACTGATGAAAGTTCACCGCGATAAAGCGCATGATAAAGCAAATTGGCAAACGCTTATTGCTGGTCGTGATGATGTGAAACTTGAAGATATTGAGTTATTCAATAATCATTTGGTTTACGAAGAGCGTGAAAAGGGTCAAACCCGTATCACTATTCGCGATCTTCGTAACCAACAAGAGCAAGTAGTTGCTTTTAATGACCCAACTTACATGGTTTTTAGCTATGGTAATAGTGAGTTAGATAACCCTAACTTACGTGTTTACTATTCAAGCATGACGACCCCAGGTAGCAGCTACGATATCAATCTTGAAAATGGTGAAAAAACGCTACTGAAGCAGCGCAAAGTGTTAGGTGACTTTAACCCAGACAACTATGCCTCTGAGCGTGTTTACGTAACGACCCGAGATGGTGTTGATGTACCCGTTAGCCTTGTTTATCGTAAAGACAAGTTCAAAAAAGATGGCTCTAATCCACTTATGCAATATGGCTATGGCTCGTACGGTGCAACTATGGATCCGAGCTTTTCAAGCTCGCGTTTAAGCCTTCTTGATCGCGGTTTTGTATTTGCAATTGCGCATATCCGTGGTTCGCAAATGTTAGGCCGTCCTTGGTATGAAGATGGTAAGTTGCTGCATAAACAAAACACCTTTAATGACTTTGTTGATGTGACTAAGTCTTTAGCGGCTCAAAAATATGGTGATAAAGATAATATTTTTGCCATGGGTGGCAGTGCTGGTGGCTTGCTAATGGGGGCTGTTGTCAATCAAGCACCTGAGCTTTATAAAGGCGTTATTGCAGCAGTGCCTTTTGTCGATGTAGTGACGACCATGCTTGATGCCAGCTTACCATTAACAACAAATGAGTATGACGAGTGGGGTAATCCGAACGATAAAGTCTATTACGATTATATGTTGTCATATTCACCATACGACCAAGTTAAAAAGCAGGCATATCCAAACATGTTAGTCACTACCGGATTGCATGATTCACAGGTGCAATATTTTGAACCGGCAAAGTGGGTGGCTAAGCTACGTGAATATAAAACTGATGATAACCTATTACTGTTCAAAACCGACATGGAAGCAGGGCATGGTGGTGCATCTGGGCGCTTTAAAAGCTTGCAAGATACCGCGTTATATTATGCCTTTATGTTAGATTTAGCGGGTATAGAAAAATAATCACCCATCAGGCATCCGTGATTAAGCGGATGCCTGCATGGTTAAATTAAAGCGAAATTCACTGCCTTTTCCAACAGTACTTTGTACTTCGATTTTACTATTCATTAGCATAAGTAGTTGTTTACATATAGCTAACCCTAATCCGGTAGAGCCACGTTTTATACTATTGCGAGCCTGATAATGTGGTTCAAAAATCGCAGTGAGCTCGTCGGCATGAATGCCAACACCAGTGTCTGATACCGCTACAAATAGTTCGTTAGCTTGCTCAGAAACGCTAACTGAAATCACTCCGCCATCTGGGGTATGGCGAATAGCATTTTCGATTAAGTTTGTTAGCACTCGTTCTAACTTGGCAATGTCAGCAGTTACTGTGAAATCGCATATCTCAGGGATAACCTTAAGTTTAATACCGGCAGAGCGAGCGGTTAATTCCAGTTTTGCCACACAGTCATAAATTAACTCGCCCAAATTAAATGTTTCGGCATTTATTTTTACTTGCCCGCACTCTAAGTTAGCTAATTCAAATATTTGCTCAATGAGTTGTTTTAACTGTTGGCAATTATCCATCGCTAAATTTAGATAATGTTGCTGCTCTTGCTCACTTAAATGGCTGTTAGGCTTATTAATTACTTCGATAAAGCCATGTAATGACGACAGCGGTGTTCTTAAGTCATGAGAGAGGTGGGTTAGTAATTCGCGACGCTGCTTATCTGCATGCTGTAGGGATTGAAATTGCTCATCGATGCGCGACAACATTGCATGTACGCCTTTGCTTAAATTACCAATTTCATTGTTACCCGTGTAACTTGGTCTGAGCGACATCTTTGTCAGGCTGTAATTGGCCGCTTCAATCTGACAAATTTCTTTGTTGAGTTGTTTTAGCGGTAATGTAAAGAACCTAAATAATATTAGCATGGCTATAAAAAGCGCGAGCATAGCTGTTATAAACCAAGCCGCACCTAGCCACAGTGCATCATTTTCTTTGATATTGTTTAAGGTTGTATCAAATGCTTGACCACCAATAATAACGTATAAATAGCCTTGCAGTTGTTGTTGATTAAACACCGGGGCGGCAGAGAAAATCTTTTTTGCGTCCTGGCTACGTGGATCGTCACCATAAATAGGTGTGGCAGTGGGGTCGTTAATGAGCTTTTTAATGGGAGTAAGGTTGATCTGTTTTTTAATAACTTGGCCCGGTTTTGCAGAGTATGTAAGTAATTCTCCGCGAGGGTCTACAAAATAAAATTCAAAGTTGGGGCCTAATATCATCAGGGTATGAAATAAATTCTCTAAGGCTTCATAATCATACACGCCTTGTTTTATTAAGGGATTGTCATGAACGAGATGCTCAGCCAGCTGTAAGTGTAAGTTTTGCTGTGCATGGTGCTGCGAAGTTTGCTCAAGATGCTTGCTCCAACTAAATACTAGGGCACATAGTAGGCTAAAAATAAGTACAAGCGACCATGCGAGCTTTTGATAGAGTGTCATTGTTTTCATTAGTGTGTGCTCAGTTGCGATGGGTTTAGTTTGTAGCCAACCCCCCACACCGTTTCAATAAAGTTGCTAGCGTGATACTGCTCAAACTTACTACGCAGACGATTTATATGTGAATTGACTGTATGTTCATAGCCACAGTGTTGATACCCCCAAACGTGATCAAGTAATTGCTGGCGACTAAATACATGATTTGGGTGTTTAGCAAAATACACCAGCAAATCAAATTCGGTGGCAGTAAGATTGATTGCTTGATTAGCTAAAAAAGCCTGATGACTTGAAAACTCGATATGTAGATCCCCAAGTTGAATGGATTCGGCATTATGCGCTTGTTCATTAGTTGATTGTGCGATGAGCAATTGTGCTCTATGGCGCAGTTGTGTTTTGATCCTTGCCTGTAACTCTCTCGCAAAGAAAGGTTTGCAAATATAATCATCTGCACCCATCTCTAAACCAATTACCCGATCCATGTCGCTACTTAGTGCAGTCAATAAGATGACAGCTGTTTGCGGATAGTGCTCTTTAATTTTTCGACATAAGCTAAGGCCATCCATTTGCGGTAGATTGATATCTAGCAACACCAACCCATAACTTTGATTAGCCAGCTTTTTTATCGCGGCCTCAGCACTTGCTGTTTCGTCAATGTGCAGGTTTAAGCTAGTCAACTGGGTGGTGATGAGTTGGCGAATGGTTTTATCGTCTTCAACTATGAGTAATTTTTCAGGGCGCATCGTTTAATCCAAGTAGCTAAGGCACATCCTTATGACCTTAGCGTAAGGAGTGCGATTGTTATTGCGTCCGCGTTATGACTATTCGAGCAACGGGGTTATCAAACTTGTATTGGCTTGTAAGCACTGAGCTTGCTAAACCATCATCTTGAGTTACAACTCCCGGGTGCATTGCTACACGATTAATGTCGTCTCGCATTTCGTTAAAACCTTCACCTGAATCAGCCGGACCAGGAATAGTGCCAGCAGCTTCAGAGTTGGCTTCAGTGCCAGCATCATAGGAAAAACTAGTACGAGACAGTGACTCATTAACCGCTAACGAAGACACGTCTATAGCATTAAGACCGGTAAACGCATCATTTGTATTCACTAACATAGTTGCAACACTGATTTTTAATGAATCAAGCTCCCCGGTTGTTAGTACCATAGTAACCTGTTGACCCGGTGGTAGTGGGCTTTCTGCAGAAGCGGATTGCAAATTGTATTCACTGGCTAAAAGCTCGCTGTTGTCGCCGCCTTCGGCCATTAATTCAAGAGCACTAGAAGCTGGTTCGCCAATTTGCCATAGCATGCCATCGGTATGGGCAATCACGGCAACAGGTGAGAAGGGTTGAGCGGCAGTGAGATTAGTCACTTGCACGGTAAATTGATGGCTTTCTGCCATTTCTCCCATTTGGTTAGTCATCTCATCCACACTGTCTGTCATATCAACAGTCTTTTTATCAGAGCCACCGCAAGCTGTGAGGCTTCCTGCGAGTGCAATGATGAGTAAGCTTTTTGAAAAGCGCATAATAACCTCCTATTTCACTGTGATAGTTAACATAGCAACAGGGTTAAGCCATCTGTGAACGGTATTATTAAGGTCACTCATTCCACCTTCAGGATCATCGTCACCTAAGTTCCCAGGGTGAATATGAACCATCATATTGCTTTCGCTACTAGTTACACCGCTTGCATTCATACCGGCATTACCGCCCGGCGCAGCCGGAATACCAGGCATTCCCATAGCACCAGAGCCATCGACAACTCGTTCGTCATTTGCTTCGGTGCCTGCATCATAAGCGTTTAAATACAGGGTGTAAGTCCCTGCTTCTGATGGGATCATCCAACTGTCTAAACCAACAAAGCCATCATTGGTAGGCAGTAACATAGCTGTTAACGACAAGTAGTTGTTACCTTCACTGGTGGTAAGCGAAGCCATTGTAGAGCTGGTTGGCGCTAATAAGCCTTCGGCTGGGTTGGCAACCATATCGTTATTTGCTGCAGCTGCTTCATTCATTAATGGTTCTATGTTACCGCCTTCAGCCATCGCTTGAAGAGCCATAGAAGCAGGTGTAGCTACGTTAAACATCTGGCTATCGTTAGTGTGAGCAGTAATTAAGATAGGAGTAAAGTGTAAGCCTTGCGTAAGGTTAGTTAGTTTTATATCAAGCTCAGCAGCTTGGCTTGTAAGGCTAGTGACTGCACATGCAGCAAACAAAGTTAAAGGTAAAGCTTTCATGATCGATTCCTGTTTTTGATGATTCAGAATCAGTATCGAACAGCAATATCCAAAAACTTTCACAAAGTTATCACATTTTTATCACAGCCAAAAAAATCTTCTCAAAAGCCTTTTGTTTGTCTTTTGTGCACGTTTTTGTTTTAAATCTAAGCAAATTATCTATGGTAAAGTAGCCTAAAGGTTTATAGTAGAAACATAAACAGACCATAACAAGGAATTTAAAATGGATGATAATCAAAAAGTTGAAATAATTGTGGCCGATAAAGAGCAGCGTAATTGGGCGATGTTTTGTCATTTAAGTGCATTAGCGGGATTACTTTTCCCATTTGGCTCGGTTATTGGTCCGCTTATTATTTGGCTGGTGAAAAAGGAAGAAATGCCGCTTGTTGCTGAGCATGGCCGCAAGTCATTGAACTTTCAACTCACCATGATGATTGCTTACATTGTTAGCTTCTTACTGGTGTTTGTTGTTGTTGGTGTCATTTTATTACCAATCGTTGCACTGTTTTCTTTGATTATGGTTATTGTCTCGGCAATTAAAGCCAGTGATGGGAAGGAAGTTAATTACCCATTGACGATTGAATTTATAAAATAAACTGATTGCCATATAATGAGGGCTCAGCCCTTTGCTGAGCTTATTTTGTGGTATTTATGGCCTATTTCTCCTTATTCCTCAGCGCGTTTATTTCCGCAACCTTATTACCGAGCTCCTCTGAGTTAGTTATGACCGCCATGATTGCCAGTGGCGATTATCTACTTTGGTTGTTATGGCTAAGTGCAACCGTGGGTAATGTGCTTGGGAGTTGTGTGAATTATTGGCTGGGCACGCAAGTCATGCGATTTAAAGACCGTAAATGGTTTCCTGTATCGCAAAAGTCGATAGATAAAGCAGAACAGCAATTTAATAAGTATGGTATCTACAGCTTGCTATTTGCTTGGCTGCCTATTGTCGGCGATCCTTTAACGGTTGTTGGCGGAATTTTTAGGGTTAAGTTTTCAATCTTTTTGTTACTCGTGACCCTAGGCAAAGGCGCACGTTATTTAGCTGTGCTTGCCTTTGCGGTAGGACTAGAAAAGTTATTTTAACTTTTTTGCCAATCAAGAGTCAGTGATACTGAATCAGCAAAGCGCAGCGCATGCGGTTTATCGACACGCACTTTGGCATAGTGAACACTTTGATGCTGGTGGCAAATCGCTAAAATTTCAGCAACCAATTTTTCTAACAGTAAAAAGTGGCCTTCTTCGACAAGGCTGATCACTTCTTTAGTAATAGTCTTGTAGTTTAGCGCTTTATCGACTGCGTCAGTCTCACAAGCTTGATCAGCAGGGTAGTGAATTTCTAAATTAATCACTACATCTTGCTTTTTCTCGCGTTCCTCAGGGTTAAAACCAATGAAGGTTCGTAGCCTGAGGTTAGTGACATTAATAATTGCGTTAGCCATCATTACCCTCTAACTAGTTGTAAGAACTCGTTACGGGTTTTTGGATCTGCTCTGAAGTTGCCTAGCATGACCGATGTACGCATGCTTGAGTTTTGCTTTTCAACGCCGCGCATCATCATACACATATGTTTTGCTTCAACAATTACACCCACGCCTTTTGCTCCGGTTACTTCTTCAACCGCTTTAGCGATTTGATGGGTTAATTGCTCTTGAATTTGAAAACGGCGTGCGTACATGTCAACAATACGCGCAAGTTTAGATAAACCAAGAACTTTGCCATTTGGGATATAGGCAATATGACAGCGACCAACGAATGGCAGCAAATGATGCTCACACATAGAGTAAAGTTCAATATCTTGAACCAGTACCATGTCATCGGCGTCTGATGTAAATACCGCATTGTTAGTGATCTCGTCTAACGTTTGGCGATAACCTTTTGTCAGATACTCCATTGCTTTAGCGGCGCGCTTAGGCGTGTCGAGTAACCCTTCTCGTTGTGGATCTTCACCCACGGCGCTAATAATTTCGTGGTAACTCTTTTTTAAATCATCGTGCATAGGATTCTCAGTAATTCGTTATTTTAAATGTCTGCCACCATCGACAGGCATCGAACGCCCGGTAATGTAATGGCTGTGTAGTAATAGCTCTACGCTGTGAATAATTTCAGCGCAACCAGGCTCAATGCCCATCAGTGATTTTTGTAATGTTTTTGCTTTGTATTCGTCGCTATCATCTTCATTGAAAATGATTAATGACGGCGCAATTGCATTGACCTTTATTGCAGGGGCAAACTTAGCCGCGAATGATTTTGTTAAGTTATCAAGTGCAGCTTTGCTTGCAGCATAAGCAAGGTGTTTTGGACTACCTTTTTCAACGACATAATCGGTGAGATGAATAATATCGGCAGGGTGTCCTGTATTTTCGTAATGGTGTAGCAGTAAATCGCTCACTGCTAAATTTATTAGGTAGGGCGCTTTTGCATGAATTCGCATCATATTATCGAAAAGCGCTGCATAATCATGGTTACTTGCTTCGCAGTCCCAACTAGAAGCGTTATGAATAATGGCTTGAAGTTGATTGGTATGCGATTTTAATTGTTCTATGAAGTTGGCTATCGCTTCATCACTATTAAAGTCAGCATGAATACATGTAGCCCCTTGTCCAGCTAGTACATCAATGGCTTGATGACGCGTACGGTAGGTAACAATGATTTCTTGCCCTTGCGCTAAAAAGTGCTCGGCCAAAGCGAGTCCAATTCGTTGGCCTGCGCCAGTAATTAATATGGGCGATGACATAAACTAATATAAAACCTTAGATTTTTAATGTAATGAGTAATGTGTTTAACACTATCAACTATAAACCAAATTACAGAACTATTTCATCTTTACTGCAATGATGTTGCTAAACTTTCTACGCAAATGAAGATAACCCAGATCATTTTTAGTAATGGAGTTATTGTAGTTAGCTTGGTTTTGATAAGAAAAGCATGTCTTAAGCAAACCCAAAAAATCATTACCTAGCAGCTTTTAACGCCGGACTAAAGGAAGTTTTAGGTATCAGGGAAGAGTTAGCTGTAGGCAATTAAACAGTGTTAATTGCCTACAGCTAGAAAATAGTGCAGCAAATAATATTGTTGCTTACAGCGCGTCGTAAACGGTTGGAATAGCTTGACGTTTATGTTGAGTGCGAAGATAAATCGCAGTTAGCTTCTCTTCAACTTCTGCTGAGACTTCTTTGCCTTCTAAGAAATCGTCAATTTGATCATAAGTTAGGCCGAGCGCTTCTTCATCGGTTAAGCCTGGGCGGTCACATTCTAAATCAGCGGTAGGAGCTTTATGCACTAGCACTGCTGGTGCGCCTAAATGCTCTGCAAGAGCACGAACTTGGCGCTTAGATAAACCAAATAGAGGAGCAAGATCACATGCACCATCACCAAATTTTGTGTAAAAGCCGGTAATATTTTCAGCGCTATGGTCGGTGCCAACAACTAATCCTTGGCAGAAGCCTGCAATTTCATATTGTGCGACCATGCGCTGGCGTGCTTTAACATTACCCTTAATGAAATCTATTTTAGCTTGTTCAGGAAGCTCAGCACTTGCACCGACTACCGCGGCCATAGCTTGTTCATGCATACCATCTACAGCTGCTTTGATATTAACCGTCATGCGCTTTGATGGCTTGATAAAGTCAACCGCGAGTTGTGCTTCGTCTTCATCTGCTTGTACACCGTAAGGTAAACGTACAGCAATGAACTGATAATCGTTGGTGTTATGTTCTTGGTTTAATTCATCTACAGCTAATTGACATAAACGACCACAGGTTGATGAATCAACACCGCCACTGATCCCTAATACAAGCGAGCGTGAGTGCGCAGCAATGAGACGGCTTTTTAGAAAGTTGACGCGACGAGTGATTTCCGCTTTTACATCAATAGTGGGTTGGACTTTCATTTCTGCCAGAATGTCGGCACGCATGGTAGAGCTCCTTTTTTACTTTTGGTTGTCAGCGTGGAAGCCCCAAGACGAATGGGGTAACTACATTATGTTACGGGTCAGGTTATTATTAAAGACCTAAATGCGCTTTTATTTCGTTAATTTGTTGCTTAAGTTCGTCTATTTCAGCTCTTAATTGTTGAACTTCGCTACTGTTAATTGCTTCAGGCTCACTCAGCATCTCTTCGATACTATCTGGATCTACGAATAAGTGCATATAACGACTTTCTCGTTTTCCTGGCTCACGGGCTAAGCGAGTGACATATTCTTTCTCGATTAATGCAGCTAAAGCTGCTTCCACTTCATTAACATTACTAAACTCAGCAAGGCGGTTACTTCGGGTTCTAAGCTCGCCGGGGGTTTGTGGTCCGCGTAATAGTAGCAAACAGATAATAGCACGCTGTTGTTCGGTAAATTGCAAGCTGCCAAACTCGGTATTGCAAAAGCGGTGCGCGTACTTATTAACCCGCCCAGAAAGGCCTTCATCTAAGGTTACTAATCGCTGCGCAATGAGTTCATCAAGGGTATCTTGTACTTGTGATTCAGATAACGACAGTACTGGATCTCGATTAGATTTTTGGTTGCAAGCGTTGGTAAGTGAATTTAAAGATAATGGATAATGTTCAGGTGTTGTACTTTGTTTTTCGAGCAAACAGCCAATGACGCGTTGTTGATTTATTGATAATTGCATTGTTTTACTCTCTATTCTTCAGTGCTTAACCACACGGTTAGTTTTTTACTGAGCGTATCAAACTTCAAAGGTTTGGTAACATAATCATTCATGCCCGCATTTAAACAGCGTTCTTTGTCACCTTGCATTGCATTGGCGGTGAGCGCAATGATAGTTACATCTTGATGTGCCTTACCAGCTTCACCTGCACGAATTGCCCGAGTTGCTTGGTAGCCATCCATTTCTGGCATTTGGCAATCCATAAGCACGAGTTGGTAAGGCATTTGCTCGCGACGAGATAGCTTAGCAATTGCTTCAAGGCCATTTTCAGCTATGTCGAAGCTGATACCTACCTGCTTTAAAAGCGATCCAGCAACAATTTGATTAACCTTATTATCTTCAACTAGCAGCACTTGTGAAGCAGAATTTTCATCTTGAGTGGCAACTTTTGTAATCAGTGTGTCGTTGTTTACTTGTTGTTGCTCAATGTATTTTTCGTTAGCAAGTGAGTTAAATAAATCTGACTGGGTCAAAGGTTTAAAAATGATACTCTCAGCTTTTAAGGCCTGTTTGCTTTGCACTTCGGTCAAACTCATTGGTGCCATTAAAATACGTTTACACTGTTCAGCATTAAAGTGTTTAACAAAAACTTGTTGTTGCTCTTTAGTTGCGTTGGTATAAAACAAGAAATCAACGAAAATCGCGTCACATTCGACATGTTCCGTCATAGCCGCGCGACTCAATAAACGTGTCATATCGGTAAATACTTCAACGCTGGCACCCCATAGTTGCAGCTGTTTTTTCGCTATATTGCTACTCAACTTACAATTATCTGCAATAAATATATGTTTTTTATCAATAATATGGCTGGGTTCTAGGGCTTTCTTTTTATGATCTATTTTCACTTTTACAGAGAAATTAAAAGTACTGCCTTCTCCATATGAGCTGACTACACTCACATCGCCCTTCATTAGGTTACATAGTTGCTTAACAATCGCTAAGCCAAGCCCTGTACCGCCATATTGGCGAGTTGTTGAGGTATCTGCTTGGGTAAATGAGTCAAATAATGTAGCTTGCTTTTCAGGCTTAATACCGACTCCGGTATCAATGATGGAACAGTTTAAAAAGTGCTCGTCATCTAATTTCTCAAGCTTAGCAATAATAATTATTTTGCCATTTTTAGTGAATTTAACCGCATTACTAACAAGGTTGTTGATAATTTGTCTGATCCTGTTTGGATCACTGACAATAAATTCGTGATAAATATCAGTCGTATCAAGGATAAGTCTGGTGTTGTTTTGTTCGGCTTTAATTGCAAATGATTCGATGGTGTTGCCGAACAGTTTTGAAATATTAAAGCTAACATTTTCGATATCTAGTTTACCGGCTTCAATTTTTGAGAAATCTAAGATGTCGTTAATGATATGCAAAAGCGACTCGGCTGAAGATTGTGCTAGCTCTAGATGATGACTCTGTTGGCTATCTAATTTAGATTGCTTAATGATATTGAGCATGCCAATCACCCCATTCATTGGAGTGCGTATTTCATGGCTCATACTTGCTAAGAACTCACTTTTTGCTTTTACTGCTTGTTCAGCTGCTTCTTTAGCTTGCACTAGTTGCTGCTCGGTTTCTATACGGCGTTGGCTGGCGTGTAAACTACCAATTAGCGCTGCAACGGCAATTAAAAAACTTTCTTCGTTTTTGCTCCATTGCCTGCGAGATTTGCATTTTTCTGCGCACACAACCCCCATGGTTTTACTACCGGTGGGAATGATCACCGTGAGCATTGAGCATATTTTAAATCGTTCAAAATAAGTTGTTCGTAATTCTTTTAAAAACGGATGGTGTGGGGCATCACTAGCATTTACAACGGCATTGTTATTAATGGCGTCAAAGTAATCAGGGTAATCAATTTGTTTTAGTGTGGTTGCTTCTCGTATTTGTGGTGTATTCTCGTCATGAACAGCAAAGGTATCTAGAGACTCTCTGTCGTCACTAAATAACCAAATGCTGGCACGGTCAACATCAAAAGCATGACAAATAGCTTGTACAATGACATGCTTTGATAAATTCAAATTACCCGTTAGTACAGCATCATTAACTGTGAGCGACGCTAAAATCTCGTTGTGTAAAGCTACTTTCCTGTTTTCAATTTCAACTCGTTTACGGGCATCAATATTTTGCAGTGAGCCGAATACTTTTATGCAGCGGCCATTACGATGTTCGGTTTCGGCGTGAACTAACACCCATATTTCATCCCCATCAGCTGTGACGACTTGTACCTGAGTTTCAAAGCTTTCGCCGTTTTTTATAGCGCGCTCATTCAATTGGCGGATTTTATCGCGACTTTCACCGGCTTTAAAATAACTATAATTTTGAGGCCACTCGGGCTGCTTGCTCAGCGGGAATTTAAAAATTTGTTTAGTCATATCAGACCAATACACAGATTTTGTTTCTAGGTTGAACGACCATGCCCCTACTTTGGCAAGACTACTCATAGTCTCTAGCATTCGCTCACTCTTATATTGCCGCTCAAGCATTTTCAGAAAAAACCATGAGCAACCTGCAAATAAAACACAAAATAAAATAATGGCTAACCGTAGTGGCCAAATGGCAGAAGCAGGGGGGTGCCAACCTGCTTTGGGTGATGCGTACATTTGCCACTTACCACCCGGGAAGTGAATTATAAAATCGAGAGGATCATTTTTTAAAATTGCACTTTTTCCGTAAAAGAAATCTCCTTGTGAGCCCAGACCATTTCGCCCTTGCAGGGCAACATCATAATTTTCACTGAGCGAAACTAAACCAGAGTTTACATATATTTTATTGATATCAAGTACCACAGATAATAATCCCCAAAACTGTTGTTCTGGAGGAATAAATACAGGCATACGTGCGATGAGTGCCTGTCCACCTTGTACTAGCTCTAATGGGCCAGCCATAACAATCTGGTTTTCATCTCGTGCTCTGAGCGCATCTGCGCGTTGTGCTGCATTTTCTAAAAAATTAAGCCCAATTGATTTTTCGTTACCTTCAAGGGGGTAGGTCATTCGAATAACCATATTGGGAGCCGCACCAATATTTCTTAGTTCAGATGAGGTTTCAAATAGTGGAGAGGCTATTTGGCTGTAACGAGCTTGATCTAAATTTGGCTCCGCCGTTATAGCTACGGCGAGACCGCGAACAAGTTGAATATTTGAGACGAGGATCGCTTCTAATTCAGCCCGATAAGCACTTACTTTTGCTAGCTCTTGCGCACGGAAAGCATCTTTTTCACGGTGATAATTTATCCGATCAATCACGATACTTATAACGATAACAAGCACGAGAGATAGCCAAAAAGCTAACTTTAATTTATGTAATTTCTTATTATCAGTGTCGATCGTTAATGGCATTAGAAGCATTGATTTTTTTACTATTTAATTACTATAGACAATTTACCTTGTAATTAACAATGGGGACTTTGATATGTAAGTTATTTGTCTGTGGGTCGTTTTCTCAGTTCAGTGATCATTATTTTGTATGAAGACACTATTTTTTCACAAAACTTAGGTTAATATAGTGTTACTTTAGCTAAGGGAAGCAAGCATGTTTAAGATAATCAAATGGTTACTAGTCGCTTCGCTCATCATCGGACTATTGGCAACAGGCCTCATCTATGGGGTGTTGAATCTAAGTTTGCCAGCACTTGATGGTCGAGGACAAAGTAATGCAATTACTCACTCAGTGAAGATTGAGCGTGATGCTTTGGGGCAAGCTGTTATTAGCGCTCAAAATCGCTTAGATGCTGCTTATGCGCTTGGTTTTGCGCATGGCCAAGACCGATTCTTTCAAATGGATTTATTGCGCCGTAATGCGGCGGGTGAATTAAGTGAGCTGTTTGGTAAAGCTGCGTTAGAGCTTGATAAAAAAATGCGTTTTCATCAATTACGTCAGCGTAGCCAGTTTTTAGTTGAGCAACTACCTGCTGCAGATAAGACGCTACTTAAAGCCTATGCTAATGGCGTGAACGAAGGTTATGCGCAATTGGGTTTTGATAGCTTTGAATACATATTAACAGGCTCGAGTGCTCAACCTTGGCAAAGCGAAGACAGTTTGTTGGTTATTTTTAGTATGTACTTAGACTTACAAACAGCAACATTTGAACGAGATAAAACGCTGATAGAAATTGAGCAGCTTTACGGTAAAGACATGGTTGACTTTATTACCCAGCCAAGCCCTTATCAGGCTGCACTTGATAACAGTCTGTTACCTGCATACGGTGCAGGGATCCCTGCTTTAAACAAATCATCATGGGTAATCAACGATATTCTCGACCGAAAAGAATTAGGGAGTAATAATTGGGCCGTTACAGGGCAGTTAACTAAAACGGGCGCTGCAATGTTATCTGATGATATGCACCTTTCTTTTGCGGTGCCAATCATTTGGTATCGCGCTCAACTTAATTATCCTGTTGATGGTCAGATGCAGCAAATTACCGGTGTATCATTGCCGGGGGCACCAGCAATTGTGGTTGGTACAAATAATAAAATCGCGTGGGGTTTTACCAATGGTTATTTAGATACCGCCGATTGGGTAGCGCTTGAGAGTAAAGAGAAAACGTGGCAAATAGATGAACCCATTTTACTTAATGATGGCAAGGTTGAAAATTATGCTTTGACCATGAGTGAGTATGGTCCCGTTAAAGAAATTAATGGCAAACCCTATGCTTTAAGTTGGGTTGCTCACCATGATTATGCCGTTGATATGGACTTATTAAAGCTTGAAAGTGCAAAAACGGTTGATGATGCGCTAGCTATTGCTGCAGACGTTGGTATTCCGGTACAAAACTTAATGGTGGTCGATGATAAAGGCAATGCTGCATGGAAAAATATGGGAGCAGTGCCTGCACGTAAAGTGCCTCATCAACTGGCTGTGTCTGAACAAGCTTACTCTGCAGCTTGGCATGAGAATGAAACGGATCGTCCCTTTGTAAAAAATCCTGAGAGCGGTCGTTTATGGACTGGTAATTCTCGGGTTGTTTCGGCTAAAGATGATGAGCGATTTGGTAATGGTGCATACGCGATGGGGGCAAGATCAGCACAAATTCGCGATCGTTTATTTGAAAAGCAGCAATTTACCGAGCAAGATTTTTATTCATTACAGCATGATAACGAGGCGCGCTTTTTAGCACCATGGCATCAATTACTGGTTAAACAGCTTAGCACTGCAGGCGATAAATATGCGCTGTATTTAAAAGAGCTAAATAACTGGCAGGCGTGTGCTTGTAGCGACTCAATTGGTTACACCTTAGTAAAACGTTACCGCAGTGAAGTGATTAATAGCTTATTTAGCCCATTAGAAAATAAGCTAAAAGAGCTCGACAGTAGTTTAAAGCCAGTTAAGCGAGATTTAGAGCCTGCCGTTTGGCAACTTATCGAAGCTCAGCCTCAAACATGGTTAAACCCTGATTATGCAAACTGGCAACAGCAAATGGTAGGAGCCTTTGACCGCGTTATTACTAAACTTACAGAGCAGTACGGTAATAATCCATACAGTTGGCAATGGGGTAAGGTCAACGAATTAGTGATTGAGCACCCGTTTGCCAAGCAAATACCGGCACTTAAAAGCTTATTAAATATGCCTACAGCTCCTGGCTTTGGAGATACCTTCATGCCAGCAGTCCAAGGTCGTAGCTTTGGCGCTTCACAGCGTTTTATAGTACAACCAGGCCATTTAGATAAAGCGATTATGGCGATTCCTGGTGGTCAATCAGGGCATCCGTTGTCGGAGTTTTATCGAGCTGGATTTGACGACTATGTGAGTAACGGTTTAACTCCTCTGTTACCACAAGAGATTATTCATAGTATTCGTATTGATGCGGTTAACTAACCGCATCAATATCATCGAAAGTAGGGTTGGAACCTTTCGCGACAGTGGTTTGATTTCGACCCAAGTGTTTACTTTGATACAAGGCCGTATCAGCGTGTTGTAGCATTTTTTCTATCGGTGCAAGAGGCTGCCACTCGATTAAACCAAAGCTCATAGTGATCGTTAAATCAGGGAAATCGGGATGGGCATCAAGCTCGGCTATCTGTTGACGAAGCGCTTCTATTTTAGCAAAAGCTTGTTGCTCATTAGTATTTGTAAGTATCAATAAAAACTCTTCACCTCCCCAACGAACAGCAATATCATCCTCACTGATAAAGTCACTAATTAGTTTTGATACATTTATTAAGATGGTGTCACCTTTATCATGACCAAAGGTATCATTAATACTTTTGAACCTGTCAATGTCAGCCATAACCATACATAGATTGGCATCTTGCTCGATACTCTTTTTATGTGCCATTGAGATGAGCTTTTTCGCAAACCGTCGGTTGTATAATTTTGTTAATGGATCTCGAGCGGCCATCTCGGTGAGCTCAACGCGTTGTGAAAGCGTAATTTCACGAATAAGCCCCATCCCATACACCATAGGTAATCCGGCAATGATGATGTTTATCACATTGATATATGGAAGGAGTTCAGGATAAGCGAAACCATAGGTTACGTCTGAGAAAAATAAATACAACGAAGCAAAGGTAGCAATCATTAACAAGCTGTATGTTGCAGCCCATTTAAAAGTAAGCTGGTAATCAATCATCAAAATACACGACACAGTCCATAAATAGAACTGAAACCCAGCACCTAAGCCAAGAGTTGCGCAGACAATAACTGCATGAATAAGCACTTCGAGGCAAAACACCCTCAAAGCAAGAGAGGTTAAGCCTTGCTTTATAAGGAAAATACCACTGCCCCAAGCAAATACACTTAAAATGTTAACTATAGCGAGCATGTTCGCGCCAATGTGCGCGAAAGCGGGGATTAGTAAAGCATGTACAGCTAATGCGAAATAGGCAATTTTAGTAATAATAAGAAACTTTACATGCTCTATTTCTTCTAATCCAGACTGTTTGGTTTGTCTTAGTAAATGTTTTATCAAACCAACCTCATACACACTTACAGGGAGAAATTAAAGTATAGATGATTATTTGAACAATGCGGCAGTGTTGTCAGGTGCTTTTAATATCAGCACAATAAAATTTTTGTATAATGCTAATTAAAGCCTTGTTCACCTGCAGTTTGCTAAGTTTAAGGCTTGGCAGAGCTCATAATTGATGCCACTCTAAATAAAACCAATCTAGAAACATGAGAATATCTTGTTTTATTGATTATCCTCTCGTGCCTAAAAGGAGTAAGTATGCCGGCGGAAAAAACGCATTTAGCGATCTGTAATTTAACTAAAGAGCAGTATCCACAAATCAAAACTCTCATGGATCAAGCGTATCCGGGGCTCGGTGGTGCTTGGCCAAGTCACACTATTTTTAGGTTAATAGACCAGTTTCCGGAAGGGCAAATAGGCATTGTTGATGACGGTGTTTTGGTCGGAATTGCGCTTAGCGTACAGGTTGATTACGGACGCTTTTCTAACCCACATACTTATGAAGACATTGTTGATGGTCACGACCGTGTATTTAGTGACCCTGAAGGTGATGCCTTATATGGTTTAGATGTGGTCATTTCATCGACTCACCGAGGTATGCGCCTTGGTCGTCGTTTATACGATGCGCGAAAAGAGTTGTGCCGCCAGTATAACTTACGGGCCATTTTAGCAGGTGGGCGAATACCGCGTTATTACAATCATAGTGCAGAGATGACTCCGATGGAGTACATCGAAAAAGTGGACCACAAAGAGCTGTACGATCCGATTTTAAGCTTTCAGCTATCTAATGATTTCCAAGTAAAACGTCTACTTAAAAAGTATCTTCCTGAAGATCAGGAATCTGTTGGTTATGCCACTTTACTAGAGTGGAATAACATTATGTTTGAGCCGACTGATACGGTACTTGAGTCAACCAAATCAATTGTGCGCGTCGGTGCTGTACAGTGGCAAATGCGCTGTGTTGAGTCTGTTGAAGAGCTGCTTAAGCAAGTGGAATATTTTGTTGATACGGTATCAGATTATAAGAGTGACTTTATTCTGTTTCCGGAGTTTTTCAATGCCCCGTTAATGGGGCTTACTGAGCAAAGCAATCAAACCGAAGCAATTCGCTATCTGGCTGAATACACAGAAACATTCCGTGATGCTATGTCGCGTATGGCGGTTGAATATAACGCCAATATTATCACCGGTTCTATGCCGCTTGCTGAAGACGACAAGATTTATAATGTCAGCTATTTGTGCCACCGTAGCGGTAAAATTGATGAGCAGCGCAAAATTCATATTACGCCCCATGAGCAAAATGACTGGGTGATCCAAGGCGGTGACAAAATTGCCGTATTTGAAACGGATGCGGGTCGTGTCGGTATTCAAATTTGTTACGATGTTGAGTTCCCTGAGCTGTCACGTATTCTCGCTAAACAAGGGCTGGATATTTTGTTTGTACCATTTTGGACAGACACCAAAAACAGTTACTTACGTGTTCGTCATTGTGCCCAAGCACGCGCAATCGAAAATGAATGTTATGTTGTGATTGCAGGCTCTGTTGGTAACTTACCTGAAGTAGAGAGTTTAGACGTACAATACTCGCAATCGGCAGTGCTTACTCCTTCTGATTTCTCATTCCCACATGATGCGACCCTGAATGAAGCAACACCGAATACCGAAATGTTGTTATTCAGTGATTTAGATATGGATAAACTGAAAATCCTTCACAGTGAAGGTACGGTAAGAAACTTAAAGGACCGCCGTGAAGATCTGTATGACGTGATCTTGAAAAAGCGAGAGCAATAATGGCGTGGCTGTATTTAATTGTCGCAGGACTGTTAGAGATTGGTTGGCCAGTCGGCCTTAAAATGTCTCAACAGCCAGATAGTCGCTGGTTAGGTATTGCAATAGCTGTCGCCTTTATGGTCGCCAGTGGGTTTATGTTGTGGTTGGCGCAAAAGGATATTCCTATGGGGACATCCTATGCGGTATGGACAGGCATAGGAGCCGCAGGCACCTTCTTGGTTGGTATTTTATTATATGGTGATGCTGCCACATTTGGCCGCATTGCCGGAGTACTTTTGATAATTAGTGGTGTAATAACCCTAAAAATTAGTCATTAAAAAAGCGGCATAGCCGCTTTTTTAATGACTAGTAATAAGCCTAATTGGGTAGCATTACCAGAATGGCTGCCAATGCAATTAACACAAGCCCCGCCGTGTCTTGGCGTTTTAATGGCTGTTTTAGCCAAAGAATCGATACCATAATGGTAAAAAATACTTCAATTTGCCCCAGTGTTTTTACATAAGCAACATGCTGCAAGCTCATGGCGCTAAACCAACCGATGGAACCTAAACAGCTACACACACTAACAGCGGTCGTGGTGCCTTTGTGATGCCAAATTTTGTTAAATGTATCGCGCTCTTTGAGTGCAATATAAACGCACAGCATAAGCGTTTGTAAGCTGATTGTCAGCACTAACACCCAAGCTGCAGAGTGCGGGAAAGTTAGTCCTGAATTTAAACTTGCTTCGCGGATCCACGACGATGAAAGAGCAAATGAAGTACCGCAAGCAAGCCCAAGCAGTGCAGTGCCCAAATTAAAGTGTTTAACATTCGCGATGCCACTTAATAGCAATACCGCAATTGCACCAATAAATACCCCAATCCAGCCTAGTAATGATAGTGCGGAGCCAAAAAACATAACACCTAAAATAGCAGCCATCAGCGCTTCACTTTTGGCAAGCCCAGCACCGACTGCAAAGTTATTCATTTTAAATAGTTTTACCATCAAGCCTGTGGCAAGGATTTGGACGATACTGGCGCCAACAATGTAGCCAATAAAAGCCAGATTAAAGTCAGGAAGTGCAGCATCTTGGTATTGATAAAGAGCAAATAAATAAAGGGCAGCAATCGGGCTGGCAACAATAAAGCGGGCAAGCGTCACCCCTGCAACACTCACTGTTGCACTGAGTTTACTTTGCAGAGCATTGCGCCATGACTGCATAAACGCTGCAAAAATAGTTAAGAAAATCCAAGTCATATTGAAAATATATTAATGAGGAGAGGCAATTAGAGTATCAAAACCAAAGTATTAGGGCATTAGCTTATCGACCAACTTGAGAAAAACTCAGCTGTGACAATATGTCGCAGGGCTTTTAAGTAATCATTAGGCTATAGTGACAATGATGCTATTGCTAGCCGTTGCTTTTAGAAGTAGCGGCTTTTTTTTGTTTGCTGTAGGGTAAGCTATTACAGTTAAAAATAAGGAAATATCATGACAACACTGATTATCTGCGCACTCATCGCAGTACTCATACCTTATTTAGCTAAAGCCCCCGTGGCTTTTGCACAAAATAAGCTAGCAGGCTACGACAATAAGCACCCTCGCGAACAACAAGCAAAACTAACCGGCTTTGGTGCTCGTGCATTAGCAGCACATCAAAATAGCTTTGAATCGCTGATTATTTTTGCAGTAGCGCTGGCGGTGGTAATCGGTAGTAATAATATCTATCAGGTGACTGAAACCCTTGCGATTGTGCATGTTATTGCTCGCGTTCTGTACTGTATTTTCTACTACATAAACCAAGATATATTGCGCTCATTAGTCTGGTTTATTGGTTATGTTTGCGCTGTGGCGATGATCGCTCTTTGCCTCTAGTTATAAGGTAAATAGTTAAAAACCACAAAGCAAGCGGCTTAAATAAGGCGCTTGCTTTAGGGTCTTAAGTTGCTACAGCTTATTTAGAACTGACTTTAACTTTCTCAATTAAATCCTTAGCTTGATAGTTTTCGTCTAAGGCAAAATCGAGTTGCACTAGGGCGTTTTTAAAGCCAGATTCAGATGGCGCATATTGCCATTGTTTTAATGCTCTTTTCGCTTCTCGATTGAAAACATCTTCAGGCTCTGCACTTACCACACTAATATTGCTGGTGGCGCCGCTTGGTAAAATATCGTATTTCAAAACGACTGAACCGCTAATGCCTTGCTCCGCAGCTTGAATTGGGTATATCGGTTCTACGCGCATAACCGCTTGATAGTCTTTTGTCTTTTCAACTGACATTGGCTGTTTTGCAATGGCAAAACTGCTAAGCATGCCCATTGTAAAAATAACTAATGCTGTTTTTGCAATAAATGAGCTGTTGTCGATCTGCTTTATTTGATTTAGACGTTGTAACATGGTGTTTTTATCTCCGTATTGTGAATAAGCCATTAAGCCTGTTCTGCTAAAGCTTGCACAGTGCACTAATGCCTTACTGTATAAAATTCGTTGCTCTGTCGATTTATTTTTTAGTACCTGCTCATCACATGAAAGCTCTTGAATACGGCGCAGGCTTGCATAGCCAAGCCAAGCGATTGGGTTAAACCACTGCACAATAGTGGCACTCAAAGCAATGGCATTAATCAGATTATCTTTACGTTTAATGTGCACAGATTCATGCTCTAAAATAAGCGCTAAAGCATGGTTATCGTAGTGGCTTTGGTAGTTTGTAGGCAGCACTAGCTTGGTATTTATAACGCCTACAACCATAGGGGAGCTCACCTGTTTGCTTTGGTATAAGCGCATACTTTGGCTGTTGTGATGAACAGCAGTAATTGGCTCTAGTTGCAGTTTCGCTAAAAAACGATAATGAAAGTACACGGCAGTGATCAGCATAGTAGCCGTAATAAAGCCATAAATAGCGAACCACGTTAGCGTAAATTGCGGCATTATTGCTGTGTTTGGCGTAATGGTCAGCTTACTGATAAAGTCGTTTTGTATCGGCTTTAAGTGATTTGGCAGGTTCGCTAACAGTAAGCTAATAGGTAGTAGTGCCCACAGCGTATAAACCAAGCGCGCTGATAACTGGCTCAATAATTTTCGCTCTAGCAGCAATAAAAACAAAATTGCAGATGAGATCAAAAGCTGTTGTTCTAACAGCCAATTAAAAAATGCATCTAACATAACAAAGCCTTACTTTTGCTGTTTTTCCCAATCATCAATGACTTTTTTTAGCTCATCAATATCATGTTGCGAGAGTTGCTCTGATTTAGCAAAACCACTCACCAATGGCGCAATACGGCCATTAAAAAAGCGTTCAATAAAGCTTTGGCTTTCTTTTAAAGTGTATTCTTCACGGGCAATGCAAGGGGTGTAGTTATATTGGCGACCTTGTTTCTCGAAGCTTAGTGCGCCTTTTTTAACTAAACGGCTTAGTAACGTTTTAATGGTTTTTTCGTGCCATTCTTTATCGTCACTTAAACGTGCAATTACTTCACTAGCCGTGGCTGGGTAGCCAAGCCATACCGCATCTAATACTTCGAATTCAGCTTTAGAAAGTTCAATCATTTTTATGCCTACAGATGTAATCTTTAATTAAAGATTACACGCGTAATCAATTAATGCAAACTTTTTTGTTAGAGAATGTCACTTTTTTTGATACTGACTATCTGTCCTTCGGGCAAATTTAACGTGGTTAGTGATAGCTGTGCGATATCTGTGCGGAAAAGGTCGATGACTTTATAGCCACAAAAACGTGCCATTTTACGTATTTGCCGGTTTAAACCTTGTTTTAAGACGATGCAAAACTGTGTTTCGGTGACTTGAGTCACCTCACAAGGAAGGGTTATTTGTTTATCTACAGGCACACCGTTTGCCATTTTTTTACAAAAATCACTATCAAGAGGTTTATCTACGGTGACTAAATAGCGCTTGGGATGGTGGTAATCAGGGTGGATCAGTTGATTACAAAACTCACCGTCATTGGTCAAAATCAATAAACCTCGGGAGTCCTTGTCGAGCCGGCCAATTGGGTAAACGCGAGTGGTTTTAGGCAGGCTATGAATAAGGCTTGTTGGGTCGTCAGCATTTAATTTGCAATCTATACCAACAGGCTTGTGATATGCAAAGTAGGTGAGTGGCGCTTTAGCTGAAATTTTTTCGCCAAGTACAATTACATCATCGTGCTCATCAACATGATCTATGTGATTTGCAGCACGGCCATTTACTGTTACCTTACCTTGATCTATCAAGCGTGATGCTTGCTTTCGAGAACAAACTCCTGCATGGGCAATAAATTTAGCAAGTCGTACTTTTTCAGTCATGGATGCTTTTTGTACAATTAATTTGATCACAGTATACCAAAATCACGTATGAATAGTTCCACCACCAAAGAGGAACGCACATGCCTATCAAGTTATCAGAGCTTGCAGATCATCAGCCACTGCAAAAAGTTATCCTTCATTCGTTGGAAATGGCGCTGTATCAAGTGTCTGTGGTAATTAATAACGTTGAGTATTATGTTACTGATGAGAAAGGTGAATTTATACGAGATCTCAGTCCGTTGCATATTCAAAAGCGCCTAGATCATTTAAGTTACGGTGATATGGTTTTACGCCACACCAGTGCTTATGACGAAATGTGCGGTCAGCCAGAAAAATTGGCCAGCAATATGCTCGAAGTACCCTATGGTAAGAACCACTTATACTGATTAACGATATAAGCGTATACTGAGTCATAACATTTTATAGGTATGCTATGTATCAATTAAAAAGTGATGACTCAGCTGACTTAAATAACCAGCTAAGAGAACATGTTGTTGCCTACAATGCGGCACATTTTAATGCTGAACGTATCCCCGTTGGTTTTAAGTTTGTTAATAAGCATAACACCGTTGTGGCGGGTATTCATGGCCAAGTATTTGGTAACTGGCTGCTAATTAGTTGGCTTTGGTGTGATGATAAAACGCGTGGTAAAGGGCTTGCAACCCGCTTACTAACGGAATTAGAGAGCAAAGCTAAAGCGCTTGGCGCAAACACAGCACAACTCGATACACTCGATTTCCAAGCCAAACCCTTTTACGAAAAAAACGGCTACCAAGTTAAATATGAAATGAGTAATTACCCACTCGATGGTTGCCGTTATTTTATGGAAAAATCTTTGTTTACTTAGCTTTCAGTACTTCTTGCTCGGTAAAAGTAACTCCTAAAAAAGGAGTTGCTTCAGGAGCAAGCATAAAGGTGCGAATGTTCATGTGGTCTTGCCCTTCAGGATTCTTCAGTACATCATCACGATAAAACGCGCCAAAACAATCTAGGGTATTTTGTTTGCTTAGTTGGTTAAGTTTTGCAAAGGCGAAAATTTTACATGAGCCATTATTTTCATTTGCTGCACTGATCAATCCATGATTGTTAAAGCCACTAGGAGTGAAATGGTAGTTACTCTCTATCACAGCCATTGTATCGTTAAACTCTATCTGCTGTGGCGTGTTAGCTAATTTCGATAAGAAATCGTTAAGTGTCATTACCTGTCCTTAATAGTTATCTTTTATCAACTCTAACTCATTCACTTGTTGATTGATATTAAACTTAAAATTCTCTAAGAAGTTCATACCTAGCAAACCATAACTGCCATGACTTTTAAGTACTAGAACATCGAAGTTATAGAGCCGCTGTTGACCGATTTGAAAAGAGTGTACTTGATAATGCTGGGCTTCAACGAGTCCATTTGCGGTATTTACTTGCATAGTACCAAGATAATGGGCGGGTTCTTTTAGTTGTTCTAGCAGTGATTGCGTCAATACCGTAAAGCTTGCGCCAGTATCTATCATTAGCTTAGCGTCGGTGTCGTCATTGATTATGCTATTAACTAAATAATGTGAGCCATGTGGGATGAGAGGCACAACCTCAACCCCTGCTAATGCTTGCTGTATCAAACGATATAATTCGTCAGCTTCTTGCTTATGCTCATGGTTTGCAGGAAGTTGCTCAAGCGCAATTTGGCTTGCGACTAAGTCACCTAGGTGAAAATAAGCCTGCGCTTGAACTAATAAATAAAAGGTGTTTTGCGGCATATAATCTAGCCATTGTTGGCTGTGATTGAGAAGTTCTTGCCAGTTTTGTTCTTCAATCAATGACTCTGCTTTTAACTTTGTTAGCTCCGAAATTCTCTTCGCGAATCGCGCTTGCTTACTTTTTCCAAGCTGATTATGTAAAGCCATTAAACTAATAATTCCCTGTTGAACATGGCCCTGATTGATCATTCGTTTTGCATCGAGTTCTAACATTGATACATCATAAGGGTGACTATTCAAAAAGGCAGTTAAAAATTGCTCGCTAAGTTCGTCATCATGGTGGGATAGCCAAGACTCAAGCTGCTGTTGCCAAGCACGCTTTAATTGCAGTGCAAAGCTTGGGTTATTTTCTAAAAGTTGCGTGTACTCAAGAACTGCTTCATCAAATAGATTATTGCGAAATAAGGCGACTGCATGTTGAAACTTCTCTGGCAACCTCGTTACTTTACTGGGCTTTATAACAGTGTTTTTTTCGGTTAGCTTCTCAGCTGATCGTTTATAATTATCATATTGCCATAGGAAATAGCCATTAAGGCTAAGAGAGCACACGAGTAGTAACTTTAGTAGATAATTCACTTGTGCCTTCGCCTTACTTAACTAATTAATTTTCCATACGAGAAGTCTAGGCACATTTAAACTTAACACTGCCATGTATCTTCCATACTTTATTAAGCATAAAACAAATTACAAAAAGTGGTTACTTTTTAACTAAATGATTCAATAAAAAGATATCGTTAATTTCGATGTCAGCTAATCCCTTGTATTTGTAATTTGCTGCCTGATTATTCAACCAAACACTTTGACAGCCAGCGTTATTTGCACCTTGAACATCTGTGTCGAGACTATCGCCAATATGCAAAATCTCTTTGTGAGCTACATTTAGCTTTTCTGCTGCAATGTCGAATAAGCCGGGATGGGGCTTCGCTTTACCATGAGGGCCTGCTTGTAAGACAAGTTCGAATACCCCTTTGAGGTTAAACTTGTCGACTTCGACATTGCCATTGGTTATTGCTATTAAGCGAAATTGTTTGCTGAGAGCTTTTAATAGCCCTAACACTTCTTTTGACACGGTAATTTGGCTGCGGGCATCTGCAAATGCTTGATAGGCGTTGTTAGCATGTTGTTGTGCTAAATCATTTTTAAACCCCAGATCGTGCATGGCATAGAGTAGTGCCGCACGTCGCCAGCGAGTCACATCGTCAATGAGGCTTGGATCTAGCGCTAAGGCTTTGTCGCGACAATAAAGCCAATACTGCGTGTCATTAGTTGGCCATTCTGGCAGCTTTGCTAAATAATCAGCTTGCGCTTGTAAAGCTGATTTAATGATCGGATGGTTGTTATAAAGTGTGTCATCTAAATCAAAACTTAAAACAGTAACAGGTGATAAAGCACGGTTAAAACGGATCATAATTACTAAGTATTACTCTGGAGTTGAGCGCTTTTTAGCGCGTGGATGAGTGTTATCATAAACTTTGGCTAGATGCTGAAAATCAAGGTGTGTATACACTTGTGTTGCCGATAAACTGCTGTGCCCTAATAGTTCCTGAACGGCACGTAGATCACCAGACGATTCTAAAATATGCGAAGCAAATGAGTGGCGAAGTTTATGTGGATGAACTTGCGAGCTGATCCCTTGTTTTATTCCCCACTCTTGCATACGGAGGCGAACTTGACGAACTGAAATGCGTTTTTTTTGGCTGCTCAAAAAAATAGCCGTTTCATCTGGGTGTGCAAATTGTGGACGAATTTTTAACCAAGACTTTAAAGCGTTTAATGCTTTGCTACCTACAGGCAATAAACGCTCTTTATTGCCTTTACCACGCACTAAAATTTCACCTTCAGTGGTGTTTATATCTTGTATGTTAGCGCCAACTAACTCGCTAATCCTTAACCCTGATGAATACATCAATTCCATCATTGCTTTGTCACGTATTGTTAGTGGTTCTTCACCTTCTAGTTCTAATAGCTTTGCCATTTGATCAACGTCTAAATTTTTAGGCAATGGCTTGGAAAACTTTGGCCCTTTTATAGCCTCAGCTGGGTTATGGTAGTGAACGTGATTTTCAATCTTTTTAGTTTTAAGAAACTTGTAGAGACTACGAATGCAACTAAGCTTTAAGCTAATTGTGCGGCCACTAAGTTGCTTGCCTCGTAGTTGCATACTGTAACGGCGAATATGCTCACCTTGAACAGCAAACCAGTTTTCACAGAGTTTACTAAAGTATAATGCTGCAAAGCCTAATTGACTTGTGTATTGGTTGACTGTGTGTGCTGAGTATTGCTTTTCGTAGCGTAAATAATCTGCAAAAAGTTGGATAGGTGTGCGCCAAGCATCACTTAATTCATCTATATTTGGCGTCGTCACATCGCTCATGCAAGTTCCAATAACCGCAGTTGCAATGAGCGAACAAACTCAAGTACGAAAAAGCTATCTTTAGCGGGCTCAAAGTGGTTTACATCATGACTACCAAACGCCAATATGGCAACAGGATGCGCGGTGTTTCCGATCAGGTAAAGGGCAGTTGACTGTATTGAACCAGAAAATAGTAAATCGCATTCTTGTTGGTTGATACGACCTAAATAAATGCCATCGTTTTGTAGTCGATGAGTTATTAAATCATCAAACTTCTTTTCATATTTCACTAAGTGACATTCATTAATTAGTGGGTTGGTACATATAATGTTACGCAGATTGATGGCGAGCGTTTTAAAGTCGTAATTAGTCCATAGTTGGCGATGACATTCGCTGAACAGGCGGTAGATTAATTCGTTTTCTTTTGCTTGCTCAAGAAGTTGATCAATCTTATTTTTCAAAAATGTATTATGTTCACGGAGCTGGCGCTGTTGAATATGAACCAGTGAGGTTGCTCCAGCAGCTTGTTGATGCAGTTCAATGTCAGCGAGTAACTCTGGCTGTTTAATGAAAAAATCAGGGTTTTCAGTTAGGTATTGTGCAATTTGTTGTTCTGTTAGTTTGCTCATAATGCCACTTGTCCATCAAAAACATGTTCAGCAGGGCCAGTCATTCTTACTGGATGTCCTTCACCTTGCCAGCGAACTTGCAAGCTTCCACCAGGTAAATCTACTTGCACTGTGTTGGCAAGCTTATTTTGTACTTGACCAATAACGACAGCTGCACAGGCACCTGTTCCACATGCTAAGGTTTCGCTTACACCTCGCTCCCAGACTCTAAGTTTAATATGATCTTGAGAAATTACCTGCATAAAACCAACATTGGCTCGTTGTGGAAAACGCTCGTGATTTTCAAGCAGTGGCCCTAAAGTGTTCACTTCGGCGGTATGAATATCATCGACTTCTAACACGCAATGTGGATTACCCATAGAAACTGCACCACTGAAAACCGTGTGCTCTTCTGTGCGGATGATATAGGTCAACTCACGTTTACTGGCTTTTAATGGTATTTTGTTTGGTTCAAAGTTTGGGTGGCCCATGTTGACCGTTACTTGGCCATCTTTTTCAATGTATAAAGTCAAGTTACCTGATTTAGTTGAAACCGAAATTTTATGCTTGTTAGTGAGACCTTTCATGCGCACAAAACGGGCAAAACAACGAGCACCGTTGCCACATTGTTCTACTTCGTTACCGTCAGCATTGAAAATTCGGTAATGAAAATCTAAATCTGGAGAATAAGGGGCTTCAACCATGAGTAGTTGGTCAAAGCCTATGCCGAAATGGCGATCTGCCAGTTTCTTTATTTGGTCACGAGATAAGAAAACATTTTGAGTGATGTTATCAATAACGACAAAGTCATTACCTAGGCCGTGCATTTTTGAGAAATTAACTAACATAACGCTCTAATTCAGGATTGCTCTGAGCTAATCATGCCACAGAGCTGCCCGGTTATAAAAACGTTTATGGTAAAATTTTCTCGCCTTGCCATAGGCTTTCTAAGGTTTCACGTTGACGAATTAAATGACTTTGTTGGCCATCCACCATAATTTCCGCAACACGAGGGCGCGAGTTATAGTTTGAGCTCATGGTAAAACCATATGCGCCTGCACTGCGCTGTGCCAATAAGTCGCCTGCTTGAAGTGCTAGTTGACGATCTTTACCTAAGAAGTCTCCGGTTTCACAAACTGGGCCTACAATGTCGTAGTTGTGAGTTGGCGTATCATCTTCACGAGGTTCAACCGGCACAATATTTTGCCAAGCCTGATAAAGAGATGGGCGAAGCATATCGTTCATACCCGCATCAACAATAGCAAAATACTTGTCTTGGTTTTGCTTTATAAACTCAACTTTGGTGACTAATATGCCGGCGTTGGCAGCAATTGCACGGCCAGGCTCAAAAATTAGTTCCAAGTCTTGATAATCAGCTAAGCGTGCGGTGATTTTGTCTACATATTCACTTGGGTGAGGTGGCGTTTCGCCGTTATAAGGCACACCCAATCCGCCACCAATATCAAGGTGTGAAAGTGTTATGCCAACGGCTTTTAATTCTTCGATAAGAGTTAGTACTTTTTCAAGTGCAGCTAAAAAAGGTTTAATTTCTGTTAGCTGCGAGCCAATGTGGCAATCGACACCGGTAATTTTTAAACCCGGTAATGATGCCGCATGTTGGTAAACTGTCACTGCAGTTTGAATATCAATACCAAATTTATTCTCTTTTAGACCTGTTGAGATATAAGGATGCGTTTTAGCATCAATATCAGGGTTAACACGAATCGAAATAGGTGCCACAAGGTTTAGTGACGTCGCCACCTCAGAAATACGCTCAAGCTCTGCGACAGATTCAACGTTAAAACACTTGATCCCCAATTTAAGTGCATACGTTATTTCATTAGCGGTTTTTGCAACGCCAGAAAATACCACTTTACTGGCATCTCCACCTGCTTCGATAACGCGTGCAAGCTCACCTTTTGACACGATGTCAAAGCCAGAGCCAAGACGGGCTAAAATATTGAGCACGGCAATATTTGAGTTGGCTTTTACGGCATAACATACCAAGCTTTTATGTAACTTTGCTGCATCAGCAAAGGCACGGTAATGGCGCTCAAATGTTTTACGAGAATAGATATAACACGGTGTACCGTATTGTTCTGCCAGCTCTTTGACAGCGATGTCTTCAGCGAACAGCTGATTATTATTGTAGTTAAAAAAGTCCATCTATTGGTCCTGTTTTTGCTCTGGTTGTTCGGATGGATCAGCCTGTGGCTGAGATTCTTTAGGCTGTGCAGTATCATCTGGTAGATAAAGAGCACCACTTTGTCCACATCCTGCTAGGGTTAGAAGTAGGGCGCTAAGTGGTAAGATTGTTTTTAATTTTTGGCTATGAGTCTCTTTCATTAGATTAATACGATTGCTGGCTTTATAATCGCAGAGTAACAGAATATTTAAAAAATGCAGCTATTCGCGGATGAATTTATTCCTGTTACACTTGTTGTACACAATCTGCCCCCAGATCTAGGCTTAAAGCCAGTTAAAGGACATTAAAATGACTGATCATGAATACCACACACTAGCCGATGCATTAATGCTAACTATTGAAGAGCAAATCGATGAATGTGATGCCGACTTAGATTATGAATCAGCGTCAGGTATTTTAGAAATCATCTTCCCAGATCGCAGTAAAATAGTGATCAACAAGCAAGCACCACTTCATCAAGTGTGGGTTGCGACGAAATTTAATGGTCACCATTTTGAACTACGCGATGATAAGTGGATTGATAACCGCTCGGGTGCTGAGTTTTGGCAGTTTATGTGTGATGCAGCAACACGTCAAGCGGGCCAACCTATTGAGTGGCGCTCAGAACTATGAGTTTAGAGTTTGTCGAATACCCAGCACAGAGTGACCACAAAGCAACCGTCATTTGGTTACATGGGTTAGGTGATTCTGGTGATGGTTTTGCGCCAGTTGCACCACAGCTAGCACTTCCAGCTGAGCTTGGGGTGCGTTTCGTATTTCCGCATGCACCTGTGCAACCGGTCACCATTAATGGTGGTATGGCAATGCGCTCTTGGTACGATATTAAATCGATGGATTTAGATAAACGTGCTGATGAACAAGGTGTGCGTGACTCGGCTGCAAAAGTGGCTGAGCTTATTGACCAAGAAATTGCAAAAGGGATTGCTGCAAACAAAATTATTCTTGCAGGTTTTTCGCAAGGAGGGGTGGTATCGCTACACTTAGCGCCACGACTCGATTATAAATTAGCGGGTGTAATGGCACTATCAACTTACATGTGTGTACCAGCTAAATTAGCCGATGAAACCAAGCAACAAGGGTTAAATATATTTATGGCACATGGTCGATTTGACGATGTGGTACCGCATAGCGCTGGCAGGCAAGCATTTACTGTACTTAGCGCTAATAACATGGAAGTAAGCTGGCAAGACTATCCGATGGCGCATCAAGTTTGTGGTGAAGAACTTATGGCTATCCGTGAGTGGTTAATTGCTCGCCTGAGTTAATTTTTGGTTGTGAAGGGGCCAAACATGACAAAAAAAATTGTAATAACAGCTAACATGAATGCTGAAAAATCAGAAAGCCGCCGCCTAGAAACGGTCACTTATCAGTGGCACTGGCGACGCATATTTATGGTTAGCAGTGTGATTTTTGTCGCACTAGCAGCTGTTATCTATAGTTTTGTTGGTGCTGTTAATGCCGAACAGGCTGAAACCGATGAGCAAAGTGCTGAAGCAACGGGTACTGTTATGCAACAACCTACAGCAGCTGACACTGTATCGCCAAGCGAACTTGAACCAGCTTCACCTCAACTGCAAGCACCTGCTATTCAAGTCGTCGAGCAAAAGCAGGATGTAGAAGCGCCTGCTGATGAGCAGCCAATAACCTCTGACTTAGAAACAGAAACGACAGCGCAAGCAGAGGCTATTGATGAAGCTTCGCCGGTCCTTGAAGAAGAAAACCGCGACGAACCTATTGTCATCGCTAAAAATTCTGATGTTCAACAGCAATTTTCTCAGTCTGCTCATATTGCTAGCTTAGCGATTGGCGCTAAAATAGACACAGATAAAGTTAGTAGAGCGGTATTAACAACCGATGTTGTTGATCGAGAACCAGTCAACGTTCTAAAAAACGATGTAAAATTGTCGGAAATAACGCAAAGCTTAAGCTTTTTTAGTGAGCTTAAAAATATGCAGGGACAAACTGTTCGTCATCAATGGTATTACCAAGACACTCAGCTTGCATCTATTGAATTAGCAATAACTAGCCCGCGTTTTCGAACCTACTCAACCAAAAACATCATGCCAGAGCAACTCGGCGAATGGCGGGTAGAAGTGGTGGACGCGCAAGGTACTTTACTTGCGCAAAAAGAATTTAGACTTTTAGCTGATTAATTTCGGCCAGATAAACAATTGGAATTTTCATGACTCAGACAACAAAACGCGTTCGTATCGCTACACGTAAAAGTGCGCTTGCTCTATGGCAGGCCGAATTTGTAAAAGCACAGCTAGAGCACTTTCATGACGATGTGACGGTTGAACTTGTTCCTATGTCGACGCAAGGGGATATTATCTTAGATACACCGCTGGCTAAAATTGGTGGTAAAGGCTTATTTGTAAAAGAATTAGAACAAGCCATGCTAGATGGTCGAGCAGATATTGCTGTGCACTCGATGAAAGATGTGCCGGTTGAGTTTCCTGAAGGCTTAGCGCTTCATACTATCTGTGAGCGTGAAGACCCTCGTGATGCATTCGTATCAAATAACTACAAAAGCTTAGACGAGTTACCGCAAGGTGCTATTGTTGGTACATCGAGCTTACGTCGCCAATGTCAAATTCGTGAAGCACGTCCTGATTTAGATATTCGTGATTTACGCGGTAACGTTAACACTCGTTTAGCTAAGCTTGATGATGGTCAATATGATGCAATTATTCTTGCAGCAGCAGGTTTAATTCGTTTAGAAATGCCAGAGCGTATTACGGCATTCATTGAACCTGAGGTTTCATTACCTGCCAATGGTCAAGGTGCCGTCGGCATTGAATGTCGTGTAGATGATGAAGTAACAAAAGCGCTGCTAGCACCACTTGAGCATACAGAAACACGTATTCGTGTTAATGCCGAGCGTGCCATGAACCGCCGTTTAGAAGGCGGCTGCCAAGTACCTATTGGTGCTTTTGCGTTGGTTGATGGTGAACAAGTGCATTTACGTGGTTTAGTTGGCGCAATTGATGGAAGTCAAATGCTACGTGATGAAGTTTCTGGCCCTGTTAGTGACGCTGAGCAGCTAGGTATTACACTTGCTGAAAAGCTACTTGCGCAAGGTGCAGATAAAATTTTAGCAGAAGTATATAGAGACGCTTAACATGCATATATTGATAACTCGTCCAGAAGGGAAAGGCACTGAACTTGCGCTTGCGCTTCAGCAGGCGGGTTATCGAGCAACCCAGTGTCCAGTGCTTACCCTTGATTATCTTACCCCAAGTAGTAGTGAGCTCTCACCACTTGAGAATGCTGATAAGATCATTTTTATCTCGCAGGATGCTGTTCATGCATTGTTAAAGCTCACGCCCACAATTAATAAAGCAGCACAACTTTATGCTGTTGGACAACAAACGGCAGATGCAGTGTATGAAGCCTTTGGGCGTCGAGCTGCAGTGCCGAAAAATCATGACTCAGAGGGCTTGCTCGAGTTAAAAACTCTACAAGATGTAGAGTTGGATAATATTGTTTTGGTTAAAGGTGAAGGTGGGCGCACAACGATAGCGAAAACCTTAAAACAACGTGGGGCACTTTTAAATCAGCTCGTGGTATACAAACGAACTGCAATCGAGAGTGAACCAGGTAAGTGGATGGACCACTGGCAAACAATTGATGTAGAAGGTATAGTCATTACCAGTAATGCAGCTGTTGACGCCATTTTTAATGGTCTCAATGAATCGCAGTTAGCATGGTTAAAAGCGCGACAATTTTATGTTGCCAGCGAACGTATCGCTGATTATTTAAAACAACAAAATGTAGCAAGAACGCAGATACACATTGCTGCAGGGGCAAGCGATAGTGCTATGTTCGCCTGTATTGATAAGCAAGGTAGCAAAATGAGTGAAGCAGATTTAAAACAAACCACAAAGCCAGCCAGCGCTGAGCCTGCCAAAAAAGCACCTGCAGCTAAACCAGCAGCAGTTCAGCATAAAAGAGGGATAAGTAAAACAGGGAGCTTGGCTTTACTCATTTCACTCCTTGTTGCCTCGGCTGTGGGATATGAGTTTTATCATAAACTTAATGGCGATCAACAATCTACTCTTGCTATTAATGAGCTGACAACAGAAAACCAACGTTTACAGCAACAGCTTGATGCGGTGAAAAGTGCCCAGCAAACATTGCAGCAATCGCTATTTAATACTGAACAAAAAGTTACTGATGCGCTGAATGAAAGTGCTGAACAAACGCAGCAGCAGCTGCAAGCGGCTTTAAAGCGTGCCGAGCAGCAAACTTTTACACTTAATCCGCAAGAAGTCACAAGCTTGCAGCGTATGGCTGAGTTTAAACTCTGGGCTGAGCACGACTACCAAGGTGCTGCTGCTGTATTATCTCGTTTAGATAGCTTGCTTGCTGAGCATCCTGGAACAGGGGCTATTCGCCAAGCAATTCATCAAGATTTGCAAACATTAAATGCCATTGAGCCAGTTGCTGTAGAAGCCATTTATTTAAAGCTGCACGGAATCAATCAGCAAGTGACTGAGTTGGCATTTAATGCTATTTCTCTACCTGAAGAAGTAAAACAAGAAGATCCAAATCAGCTTAGTGAAAACGTCAGTGAGTGGCGTCAAAACCTTGCAAAATCTTGGCAGCAATTTAAAGACTTCTTTGTCACAGTTCGTACTCGTGAAGACATGGTTGTTGCGCCATTTTTAAGTGAACAAGAGCGCCATTTAGTAAAACAACGCCTAAGTTTATATATCGCACAAGCGCAAGACGCCGTATTAACAAAACAAAGCAGTGTGTACTTTAGTGCAGTTGATGCAGCGCATGACTTAGTGAAAGATTACTTTAAACAAGATGATGCAGTCACTAAAGCGGTATTAACTAGCTTGACTTCACTTTCAAAAGAGCAACTCGATTTCAGCCCTAAAGTATCACTGCAAAGTACTGAGCAGGTGAAGGAGTGGGCACAATGATCCGCTTCTTATTGATAATCATCGCTATTGCAGCTTGCTTAGGAATAGCCCCTTTTTTTATTGATCAAAAAGGCTATGTGCTTATTGCTTTTAACAATACCACGGTTGAGGGCACTATTTGGGGCGTCACTGCGTTAGTTTTGTTGGCTTTTGCTGCGATATTCTTGCTTTATAAATTGGTGCGTTATTTGTGGTCTTTGTATAGCCATACGCGACATCGTTTTTTTGCTCGAAGTGAAGAGCGCAAACATGCTGCGATTGAACAAGGGATATGGAGTTTAATCAATAACGATTACACCGAGCTTGAGTTAGCACTTGAAAATAATAGTGTGGCAGAGCAATGGAATGATGTGCGTTATGCTTTACTTGCCAAAGCAGCATTGGCAAATAACAACCGTGAACAAGCAACTAGTTACCTTGATAAAATCAGTCAAGACAAGCAGCTAAAAGTCGCTAACTTATGGGTTGCAAGTGGTGAGACGAGTACTATTTTTGCTGACCTTAAAGCCTTGGCAGAGCGTAAAAAAGCCTCTAGCTTAGAACTTAAAATGTATGCTCACGTACTGATGCAAGAGAAAAAGTGGTCGGCGCTTAATGAATTTATGCCTCGCTTATTACGTAAAAAAGCACTTTCAGATAACGAATGGCGTCAGCTATTTGACCATTACTTTTCTGCGCAACCTAGCAGTGAACTAACGACACGTTATGAGCAATTAGCCAAGAACTTAAAACCGTTAGCTGAAGTGAGCTATTTTTCAGCTATGGCGCGCGTGGGTGATCTTAATAAAATTGAGCTAAGCTTAATCAAAATGCTAAAAAAACCACTTCAGCATAAAGATTTAGCACGTATTTTACGAGCTAGCACGGCGGGTGATGCACTCAAACTGCAAACAAGCTTGCAAGATATATTAAAAAAAGACACCGAAAATACAGACCTGCTTTTAGCCTTAGCATGTTTAGCAAATGCTCATGGCCAGTACGACTTAGCTGCACGAGTATTTGATAAAGCGCTTAATGCAGATAATCGCGACGAGTATTTGCAGCAAGCAGTGCTAAGCTATAGTAAAAGTGCTCAACCAGATAAGGCCCTGGTACTGTATCAGTAATTTTGGCTTAGCCTGCACAGGAGCGATGGCTTGAAAAACTTATTTGCGCTGACACTAAGTATCGCTTTCGCTTATTTTCTAACAGGGTATTTAAGTAATTCTCTTTTGGCAATCGACGGCTATGCTGTTGCAGCATGGCCCCCTTCTGGTATAGCTCTGGCCAGTATCTTACTTAGTCGAAACCGTGCCTTACCGGGGGTGTTGTTGGGGGCTTTCTTAGTCAACCTTATCCATCTCGATAAAGTTACTGATATTTTACATTGGCAAGTTATGTTACAAGCCATTGGGGTAACAGCAGCATCTACTTTCCAAGCCTGGTTGGCTTATTACATTATTATTCATGTTGTAAAACGTCCTCTTGAACTATCTTCGCTAAAACAAAGTGTGCAAGGGTTAATCATTGGCGGCCCACTTTGCAGTCTTATCGCAGCATCGACAGGTACTGCGCTGTTGGTCATCAATAATGTGATTCCTAGCTACGCGGCACTTAATAATTTTATTGCTTGGTGGATTGGTGACAGTATCGGAGTACTCATTTTTACTCCGTTAGTTTTAGCGGCATTTAGTTATAATCATGCACGGCAGCGACTACAAATTATTGTTCCTTCACTATTAATTTATATGATTATTTGTGTTAGCTTTTATGGCGCAGCAAGTGTTAAAAAGGAGAAAGATTTACAGCGCAAAGAAGCAAAAGTAAGTGCAATAAAAACCAATCTTGAACACAAAATTGATGAAATTAAGTCTCATCTGTCGTTATTGGCAACCTTTTTTGCAAGTAGTGACATAGTTGATTTTGCAGAGTTTAAGCGCTTCACCTCAAGACAGCTGCAATACAGTAAAGAGATAATAGCGTTTGAGTGGGCACCAAAAGTGATTAATTCACAATTGGATAATTACCAAAATTTGCTGCGCGAAGAGCTTGGGCCTAATTACTATATCAAAGAGAAAAATTCCGCGGGACAATGGCAAGCGGTAAGTCAGCGTGCTATTTATTTTCCGGTGCAATATATCCACCCATTGCAAGGCAACGAGGCCGCACAAGGTTTTGATTTAGCCTCCCATGAACTGCGCAGGCAGGCACTGACAGACGCTCGTTTAATAAAAAATGTCACAGTGAGTGAGCCTATTACCTTGATGCAAGGTGATGGTAACGATAAAGGAGTCTTGTTCTTTAACCCTGTTTATTCAGACATAAATCATCAAGTCGGGTTTAGAGGTTATGTTGTTGCTGTGGTTAATTTAGAGTTGCTGGCGCAAACACTAAACTTTAATCAGAACACAGAGATTGATGCCAGCTTCTATGACGTTACCGACGGCAGTAACCCTGTCGAAATTTATAACCCTCAACGTGTTGGAACAACGGCCATTGCGAGCTTTAATTTTATTATTGGTGAGCGTGTCTGGCAGGTGAAATTATGGGAGTCAGTCGCGCAATCGTCTTGGTTGCCTTATTGGCTTGCACAAATAGTCGGTATGCTGTTTGTTTGGTTATTGATCACCTTTTTGATTTCAGTAACCGGTACTAATATTCAAATTCGTCAGCAAGTAGCAAAACAAACCCAAAGCCTCCGTGAAGAAAAACAAAAAGCGGATAAAGCCAGTCAAATAAAAAGTGAATTTTTGGCGAATATGAGCCATGAAATACGCACTCCTATTAATGGTATTAAGGGGTTGCACTACTTGGCTATGCAAGAGCAAGATTGGCCGCAAGCACGTAGTTATGTTGATCAAGCCGATGGTGCATTGAATGTACTATTAAGAGTTATTAATGATGTTTTAGATTTTTCTAAAATAGAAGCTGGGCGCTTGGAAATGCATCAAGAGCCAATCGATGTTAATGCGCTTGTTAGTGAAGTTTGTAATTTGCTGCAATTTGAATTGAACACTCGCTCTTTAGAGTTTGACGTTGATTACGACAGCTCTTCGCAGTTAGTGATTTACACCGATCCTATTCGGTTAAAACAAGTGCTGTTAAATTTATTAAATAATGCTGTTAAATTCACACCACAGGGGCATATCACTCTACGTATTTGGCAACAGCGTGAGTTTACTTACTTTAGTGTTATTGATACCGGTATTGGTATTAGCAAAGAAGCGCAACAGCGATTATTTCAGCCATTCTCGCAAGCAGATAGTTCAACCTCACGCCGTTTTGGTGGCACAGGTTTAGGGTTAAGTATTTGCCAAAAATTGGTTTCGATGATGGGTGGCAGTATCAGTTTGCAAAGCGTTGAAGGGCAAGGTTCAACGTTTACTATTTCAATCCCTTTTGAGTCACCTTTATCAGAGGTTATCCAAAGTGATGATGAAGTTGTTGATATTGATGTCAGCTCATTATCATTCGCAGATTACGCAATACTTTTAGTTGAAGATAACCCGCTAAATCAGCATGTCGCTAGCTCTATTTTAAAAACCAAAGGCTGTCAGCCTGATATAGCAAAAGATGGCCACGAAGCTATTAAGATGATTAGTGAAAAAAGCTACGACCTTGTACTAATGGATATTCAAATGCCTAACATGGATGGCCTGCAAGCGACTAAGGTTATTCGCAATGAGCTGCTGATCTCCGAGTTACCGATTATTGGCTTATCGGCAAATGCCCATGATGATGACCTTAAGAAAGGCCTCGCCAGTGGCATGAATGGTTACCTAACTAAGCCAATTGACGCTGATAAATTGTTTAAAACATTGTGGCAGCATCTGCACGGCAAAAGTGCTTTATAAAGCAGACAATTGACCTCTTAAAAGTAAATATATTCATCTACACTTGAATTATCGTTGTGGGTACGTATGATCCGCGAAAATTTTCTGAACTGAGTACTAATTATGATCAACAAGACACTTCCTTTGCTTGATATTCATCGTCATCTTGACGGTAATGTTCGCCCACAAACGATCTTAGAACTTGGTCGTCAGTTTAATCTTGAATTACCTGCAGATACAGTAGAGGCGCTGATCCCTCATGTTCAGGTTATTGACCCTGAACCAAATCTTGTCGCCTTTTTACAGAAATTAGATTGGGGTGTAAAAGTACTCGGTGATTACGATGCCTGTCGTCGTATTGCCATCGAGAACGTTGAAGATGCTATTGCACAAAGCCTAGATTACGTAGAGCTTCGTTTTAGTCCATATTATATGGCGCAAAGCCAAGGACTGCACCCGCAAGGTGTCGTAGAAGCGGTGGTTGATGGTGTTAGGAGTGCGTGTCAAAACGCACCAATTAAAGCCAACTTAATCGGCATTATGTCGCGTACTTATGGCACTAAAATTTGTCAGCAAGAGCTTGATGCGTTACTTGCTTTTAAAAATGATTTAGTTGCTGTTGATTTAGCTGGTGATGAAATAGGTTTTCCGGGTGAATTATTTGTTGATCACTTTAAGCAAGTTCACGATGCATACTTAGCTGCTACTATTCACGCTGGTGAAGCGCGTGGTAGCGAAAGTATCTGGCAAGCAATTAACGAGCTTGGTGCAACGCGTATTGGCCATGGTGTAAAAGCGATTGAAGATGCAGCGCTTATGGATCACTTACGTGATAAACGCATTGGTATTGAGTCTTGCTTAACCAGTAACATTCAAACTAGCACTGTTGCTGAGCTTGCAAAACACCCGTTAAAAACCTTCTTAGACCATGGTATTTTGGCATCAATTAATACTGATGATCCGGCAGTTGAAGGTATTGAAATTGCGTATGAGTATCAAGTAGCCGCGCCTGCAGCTGGTTTAAGCCAAGCCGATATGGAAAAAGCGCAAGCTAATGCGTTTGAAATTGCTTATTTAAGCGAGGCAGATAAAGCGGCTTTAAAACAGTTAGCTGCTAATCGTTAAGCAGCTAACTTACACTTGGTGCTCTTGGCATGAAACGTAGTTTTCATACAATGCCTTGAGCACATCTCCTCGGCTGATCATGCCAACAACCTTACCACCCTCGATAACTGGGTAATTCTTTGGCTTACCCGTTTTCATGGCATCTGCCAGCTCAATGATGTTTTGATCGCTACTTACGGTAACAACATCGGTGCGCATAAGTTGTTTTACCTTTACCACACCATCGCAGAAATAACTGTTTTGCATCAGCGGTTGCAAAAGCTCTTGTTCAGATATAAAGCCAACTAGGCTTTTGTTGTCATCGAATACAGGTGCGCCCAGTAATTTAAACTTTTGCAGCTCGCTAATAGCGGTGGTCATTTCAGTTTCAGGCGTAATGTGTGGCAACTTACGTTGCATAAAGTCTTGTACTTTTGTATTTAGCATTTGGGTCTCTCCCCATCGTTATTCTAATCAGAGTATGGTCAAGGAAATGCTGTTTGTGAAATTGTTTAGATGGATTAGGGCGATAGGTAAAACAAATAAAAAAGGCATCCAATTGGATGCCTTAAAAATAATCTGTATCACTTAGCTATTTAATGAATGCAAATGCATCGGCATACATGTTTTCGCGGATTGCACCATGATTTATGAAATCATCGCGAACAACGCCAATCATGTCGAAGCGACCTGCCATGTAAATATCGTATGGTTCTAGCGACACGATATCTGCCATAACGGCTTTGTGAACGTAACCAGTTTTACCTGTCCAACTTTGCGACGCATTTTCAACTACAGGAATGTATTGGAAATGAGGGTTACTGTTTGCCCATGCTTGCATTTCGTCATGCGCATATAGCGCAGCTTGCTCACGTACACCCCAGTAGAATAATACCGGGCGCTCACAGCCTATTTCTGCAAGGTGATCAGCCATTGATTTGGCATAAGAAAAACCGGTGCCGCCAGCAAGTAGAATAATAGGGCGCTCACCCTCTACACGAAGTTGCGAAATGCCTAGACCCACTTCAACATTAACTTGTTGTTGCTGAGCATGTGCTTGACGCAAATGATCAAGCGCTTGCATCGCGTATGAATCAGCACCTGAGGCACCAATGTGTAGTTCAATTTGCTCAGTTTGCGACGGACAGCTAGCAATAGAAAAGGCACGCTTATCTTTTTCGCCTAATACAAGTTGCATATATTGGCCTGCCTCGAATGACACAGGTTGCTGTGGTTTCAAAATGACCTTATGTACGTGGTCTGTAAGCGGGCTGATCGCAACAACGTCAGCGAGTAGTGTTTGCATAGTTTACCTTTATAAGCACAGAAGCAAATTCGGTTATGAATCGCACTCATAACCGTTAAATTTTGAGCAGTTTAACATAGACACAGCCTAGAGAATATCTAAGCTGTCCCATAATTCATCAACACGTTCTTTGATTTTTGGATCCATAACAATGGGCTCACCCCATTCACGATCTGTTTCGCCTGGCCATTTATTGGTTGCATCCATGCCCATTTTTGAGCCAAGGCCAGAAACTGGCGATGCAAAATCTAAATAATCAATTGGCGTGTTTTCGATCATCGTCGTATCGCGAGCTGGGTCCATACGCGTGGTAATTGCCCAAATCACGTCGTTCCAATCGCGTGCGTTTACGTCATCATCGCAAACAATCACGAACTTGGTATACATGAATTGACGTAAGAAAGACCACACCCCCATCATCACGCGCTTGGCATGACCCGGGTATTGTTTTTTCATCGTGACCACAGCCATACGATAAGAACAGCCTTCAGGTGGTAGGTAAAAATCTACAATTTCAGGGAATTGCTTTTGCAGAATTGGCACGAACACTTCGTTCAAAGCAACCCCGAGTACGGCTGGCTCATCTGGTGGACGGCCTGTGTAAGTGCTGTGATAAATTGGGTTTTCACGATGTGTAATGTGAGTGACCGTCATCACCGGAAACTCGTCTACTTCATTGTAGTAACCTGTGTGATCGCCATATGGGCCTTCAGGGGCTGTTTCACCCGGCATAATATGGCCTTCAAGTACGAACTCAGCGGTAGCAGGCACTTGTAGGTCATTTGAAATCGACTTAACAACTTCTGTTTTACTACCGCGTAGTAAGCCCGCAAACGCGTATTCGCTTAGGGTGTCAGGTACTGGCGTTACAGCGCCTAGGATTGTTGCAGGGTCTGCCCCTAATGCGACCGATACAGGATAGGGTTCGCCTGGGTGCTCTTTACACCATTCACGAAAATCTAATGCGCCACCACGGTGCGATAACCAACGCATAATAATTTTGTTTTTACCCAGTAGCTGCTGACGGTAAATACCTAAGTTTTGGCGTTTTTTATAAGGCCCTCTGGTAACCGTTAAGCCCCATGTTATCAAAGGTGCTGCATCACCTGGCCAGCAATGTTGGATAGGCAACTTGGTTAAGTCGACATCATCACCTTCAAGTATGACTTGCTGACATGGTGCTTTTTTTACTTCTTTAGCGGGCATATTCAACACTTGTTTGAATACCGGGATTTGGCCTAGTGCCTCTTTAATGCCTTTAGGTGGCTCAGGCTCTTTTAAAAAGGCTAATAGCTTACCGACTTCGCGCAGCTCACTGACATCATCTTGACCCATTCCCATTGCTACTCGCTTTGGCGTACCGAATAGGTTAGCAAGTACAGGAATAGAGTGACCCTTAGGATTTTCGAATAGCAGAGCAGGGCCTTCTGCACGCAATGTACGGTCAGCAATTTCGGTCATTTCAAGGTAGGGATCGATTTCTTGTTTGATCCGTTTAAGTTCACCTTTTTGTTCTAGTAGCTCGATAAATTCGCGAAGATCTTTGTATTTCATTCTGGTCGCTTAAACGCTAAATAAATTGTCGCTATTATACTCAAAACCATTAATTAAGCGAATTTAGCCGCGACAGTTTGGTTAGCTTTGCTTTAGCTGACAATGATATTTTTTTCCTTTCAAAATAAGCATGGCTTCGTCGCCTTTAGACCAAAACAACACATGATCATCGCTGTACTTTACGCCTGAACCACTGACTTCTCGATATAAAGTGTAAGTATTATCGACGAATGAAAGCGTTGCTTCGTCTTCATTATTATCAACAATACTCGCAGTTAAGCCATTATCACATAGATAGTTGTTTGCCGTGGCTTGCTCAGCACACGCGCACAAAGTGACTAAAGCGAGCCCTGAGAGAAGTTGTTTGTTCATGGAAACACCCCTGTTTTTGAATGAACTCTAAGCCTAACAAAGAAAAATTAACCGTTGGTGAAAATGGCTGGATAAGTTATGTTGACAGTGTACTTAATGGGCAAGGAACCACCATGGCTGGCACTAATTTATTAACCTTACTTGATGATATTACAACTCTTTTAGACGATATTGCGACGATGAGTAAAGTCGCAACAAAAAAAACAGCAGGGGTGTTAGGTGATGATCTAGCTCTTAATGCCCAGCAAGTGACAGGGGTAACTGCTGATAGAGAATTACCAGTGGTTTGGGCGGTAGCAAAAGGCTCATTCATTAATAAGGCCATATTAGTGCCAGCAGCTTTGTTGATTAGTGTTTGGTTGCCTTGGCTTATTACTCCTTTATTAATGATTGGTGGGCTATTTTTGTGCTTCGAAGGAGCTGAGAAAATTATCGAAAAACTGTTTGGTCACGATAGTCACGAAGGTGAGCAACTGGTTGAGCAGCAAGACTTGCAAGAATACGAAAAGCAAAAAGTTAAAGGCGCTATCCGTACTGATTTTATCCTCTCTGCAGAAATTATCGTTATAACATTAGGCACGGTTGCTGGTGCAACGCTGGTAAATCAAGCTTTAGTGCTCAGTGTAATTGCAATTATTATGACCATTGGCGTTTATGGGTTGGTGGCAGGCATTGTCAAACTTGATGATGCTGGTTTGTATTTACTGCAAAAAGCGCAGCAAAGTGGCGGTAAGTTTAAAGAGCTGGTTGGTAAGTTTTTACTTGCTGCAGCACCTAAACTAATGCGCTTTTTAGCCTTTGCAGGAACGGTTGCTATGTTCTTAGTTGGCGGAGGTATATTGGTACATGGTATCCCTCTTTTACATCACGCCCAGCAGGGTAGTACTGAGTTTGTAACGGGTTTACTTGGTAAAACGGGTGAGCTGGTTTCGCCGGTTATTTTTGATGGTTTGTTGGGAGTTGTTGCAGGGGTTGTGATTGTCATATTCGTTAGTCTTTTCAAGAAAATTTCAAAGTAGCTACGCGTTGAGGGTGTACCCATTGTTAACTTTTTAGTATCTTTATTAACAATTAAAATATAAAAGGAATTTTATGAGCAGATTAATAATCGTTATTTCTTGTTTGCTACTTAGCTTTACTACTAATGCCAAATCTGAATTACTTGATATTCAAAACTTTAGTAAAGCAAGTGAATTCACAGGTGTTAAAATTTCTCCTACCGGTAAGTATTTAGCAGTCATCACACAACCTGAAGGCAAGAATGCTTTAATGATACTGGATACAGATACATTTAAAGTGCTTCATGCCATCCACTTTCCTGGTAATGCTCAAGTCGGCAACTATTACTGGGTGAATGAAGAGCGTATTGTATTAGCCAAAGAGTACCTAAAAGGTTGGAAAGATCATCCTGAATACCATGGTGAGTTGCTTGGTGTAAACGCAGATGGCAGTCAATGGAAGTACTTGGTTGGTTATCAAGGTGAAAGGCAAACAGGTACGAGAATTAAAAAGGCAACCCCTGTATTAGGGACATCTTATGTGCTTGATCCACTGGTAGAAAATAAGCGTAAAATGTTAGTTTTAACCATTCCATGGACAGCTGCCAACGAACCTCACACAATTGTATATGAAGTAGATGTCTATCGAGGGTCAAGAAAAAGGATCACACGTTCACCTTCAAGGATGGCTAGTTTTCTGACTGATCATGAAGGTAACGTAAGAGTATCTGCTTCGACGGATGACTATATTAATCCAAAAATATATATCCGTCCTAAATCAGGTGGTGAGTGGGAAGAGCTCAACTTAAAGGACGTTTCATATAGTGATGTTGGGTTGCATGCTTTTGATAGCACAGATGAATCTGCTTATGTGACGGCTTCTGTTAATGGAGAAGCTAAAGGGCTTTATAAATTAAATCTTAAAACTAAACAATTTGATCTAATTCACAAAGAAAAGAGTGTATCACCCAAGCAAGTATGGGTGGATGAAGTCTCAAAAGAGCTTTTTGCTGTCGAGCATGAATTAGGCTATCCAACCTATTCATTTGTTGGTAATAACTCTAAGAAAAGTCAGCAGCTAAAAGCTCTTTTGAAAGTACTTGAAGGTCAGCAGGTTCAATTAGTTAGCAGTACCGTAAATGGTGATAAGAGCGTCATTTTTGCTTCAAGCGATACTAACCCAGGCAGTTATTATTTATTTGATGCAAAAACGAATAATCTCGGTTTTCTATTCTCATCGAGAAGTTGGATTAAACCTAGTCAAATGGCGATTACAAAGCCTATCAATTTTACAGCACGTGATGGACTAGCTATCTACGGTTACTTAACTATTCCGAATAATGCTGAAGAAAAAAACTTACCATTAGTAGTAATGCCGCATGGTGGTCCTCATGGTCCTAGAGATTGGTGGGGATATGATTCAACAGCTCAGCTGCTTGCGAGTAGAGGAATAGCTGTACTCAAGGTTAACTTTCGTGGTTCAGGTGGTTTTGGACGAAATTTTGAACGTGCCGGTCATCGCAAGTGGGGGCGGGAAATTCAATACGATATCATTGATGGGGTAAAATATCTTATTTCGAATGGTACTGTTGATAAAAGTAACATTTGCATTATGGGTGCCAGCTTTGGTGGATATTCCGCGTTACAAAGTGCGATCTTGGAACCTGATATGTTCCAGTGTGCGATTGGGGTTGTAGGTGTATATGATTTACCACTCATGTTTGATGAAGGGGATGTATCAGAACGTGATAGCGGGCAACGTTTCTTAGAAGTAGTATTAGGTGAGGATGAAGAAGAGTTAAAGCGTTTTTCACCTAGCTACAATGTAGAAAAGTTGAAAGCCCCGGTATTAATTGTTCATGGTGGCGAAGATAAAAGGGCGCCTATAGAGCAAGCTGAGTCGTTAATTTCGGCTTTAAAGAAAGAGAATCATCCTTATATTTATGAACTATTAGATGATGAAGGTCATGGCTTTTATAAAGAAGAGCACCGTACTCTTTACTATAAAAAGGTATTGGCGTTCTTAAATGATCATTTAAAACTTTAAATAAAAAATGCCGGCGAGAAAACTCGCCGGCAAGGATTTAGCACGGGAACGTAAGCGTGCTAGTGTGCAAGGTCTTCCTTCAAGTTATACAAACTCAAAAGACGATTCGTTCACTAAGTAATACAGCCCAGTTGCAATTTAAAACAGAGTAGGGAGAGTGACTCTGCTTTTGCTAACACGAATTTATAAAACCAACAAAATAATATAAATACTGCGTCATATAAAAATGTTATAACATAACAAAAACAAAGTAAATAGCGAGAGTCATATTATTAGCTTGGTTTCTTCTCAGTGATGTTTATGGATAATTGATTATTGAGTGTCCAGTTTACTACAATCGTAACTCAAGCATAGCTCTGCGAGTTCAATCTTCGCTTTCGGATTCCCTTGTAAGGTAGCTTTGTTAAGCCAGTAAGCTGCTTTTTCGTTATTGATTTCTGTACCTTGGCCATCTCGATACATCTGACCCAAGTTTAATTGACCCCATGAATAACCTCCTTTGGCAGAGAGTGTAAAGCTTTCCAGTGCTTCCTTAAACAGGCCATCTTTAAAATAGGTGATGCCTTGTTGGTTATGTTTATCAAGCTTAACGCCTGCATACAAAGGCTTAGGTTTCGGGGGGTGCATAACAAAACCACCATACAAGCTATATAGCTCTGGTCGCATTATTTTGTATATGCTGTTGTCTTCATAAAACTGCTTTACTTGCTGTTTAGTAAAGGTCATGGTTTTACTCGAAAAGTAATCATCTTGCACTAGCATGCTGGTACGCATCGCAATCTCGATGTCTTTATTGTACTTGTAAGTGTAGTTAGCAACTCGAAAAGTCATGCTCTTGTCATCAAATTCAACGAGTTGGGCTACTTTCAGATTATTTATACGTTTTGGTTCACCAGTAAATTTGTCGGAATAAACAAAATAGGTGTCGAATTTTTTGGGTTCATTCAGGTAGCGAATTTCATTATCTGCTTGCTCATGTATCCCAAGTATTGCTTTCGTTAAAATATAAACTATTAATACCAAGCCAATAAAATATTTTATGAAAGAAGCCAGCTCTAGGGGGGGAAGAGAATACCAAGATACAGCTGATGTGTAGCCACAAGCATCGCATTGGTGCTGATAATTAATTGATAATGGAATAATTGGCAAAATACTAAAGCGCAGTACTTTACTGTGATTACTCAGTGAGAAGTGCTCGCTATGACAATGAGGACACGTTTTTTGCTTTTTGTAAAAAACATCAGTAGCGGCGGTGTTAAATAAAAGCATAGTTTCTTCCTGAAGGTTGCTTTCAATAAATTAGAACAAACACGCTGAGTTAGGAAGCCGCAAACTGTAACTAAATATGAATTAAGTGTGTAGATAGCTCTTTTCGTTTAGAGAAACAATGCATTCTCTGCTATGATCCACTGCATCTTCGAGGATGTCCCTCAATTATCAAGTTTGGAATATTACTGTGACTGCTACTGCTTTTTCATCTTTGGCTTTGCCGAAAGAGTTAACCGATAATTTATCGACTTTAGGTTATACGCAAATGACACCGGTACAAGCGCAAAGTTTACCAGTGATCTTGCAAGGCAAAGATATCATTGCTCAAGCAAAAACAGGGTCGGGTAAAACGGCCGCGTTTAGCTTAGGTGTGTTGGCTAAGTTAAATGTGAAACGTTTTCGCATTCAATCACTTATTTTATGTCCAACCCGCGAACTGGCAGAGCAAGTTGCAGAAGAAGTTCGTAAGCTTGCTCGCGGCATTCATAATATTAAAGTTTTAACTTTATGCGGTGGTGTATCTATTGGTCCACAGATTGGTTCACTAGAGCATGGCGCTCATATTATTGTTGGCACACCAGGTCGTGTTGATGATCATATTCGTAAGGGCACATTGCGCTTAGATGATGTTGAAACATTGGTATTAGATGAAGCTGACCAAATGCTTGATATGGGCTTTCAAGATACCCTTGATGCCATTGTTGAATGTATTCCAAATCAACGCCAAACCTTGTTGTTTAGTGCGACTTATCCAAAATCAATTGCAGCGATTGCTGAGCGAGTTTTAAGCAATCCTGAAATGATTAAGGTTGAAGAAGAGCAAACAAAAAGCACGATCACACAATACTTTTACAAGCTTGATAATAACAAGCAGCGCTTTAATACGCTGAAGCTGTTGCTTTTGAAGTTTCAGCCAGAAAGCTGTGTGGTTTTTTGTAATACTAAGGTTGAAACACAGCAAATTTGTGATGACCTATACGCTGAAGGCTTTAGTGCCGTTGCTTTACACGGTGATTTAGATCAACGCGAACGTGAACGTACTTTAATTCGTTTTGCTAATAAAAGCGCGTGTATCTTGGTGGCGACGGATGTTGCTGCACGAGGCTTAGATATTAACGACATGGATATGGTTGTAAATTATCACTTAGCACATGATCCACAAACTCATGTTCATCGCGTTGGTCGAACAGGTCGAGCAGGTAAAAAAGGCATTGCATGTTCTATTTATGGTGAGGCTGAGCAATTTAAAGTGGCACAAATCGGTGATCATTACGAACGCGACTTCAACCCTGAGCCACTACCTCCTTTTAGCTTACTTGAAAAGCCGGCCTACAAGCCTACGATGGCGACCATCATGATCGATGCAGGTAAGAAGCAAAAAATTCGTGCTGGCGATATTTTAGGTGCTTTAACGGGTAAAGAAGGTATTGCAGGTCATCAGGTGGGTAAAATTAATGTACTTGATAACGTGGCTTTTATCGCTGTAGAGCGAACAGCAGCCAAACCAGCACTGCGCAAATTGACCGAAGGAAATATCAAAAAGCGTAAGATTCGTGCGCGTCGTTTAAGTCGATAAGTTTAAAGTTTACGAGCAGCTAGCTTTTAGCTGCTCATACTCACGTTGTATTTTTTTAAACTGAATCGCACAGCCTTGACGGTCTGGGTGATGTTTTAAAGCCAATTGTCGCCAGCGCTTTTGTAATTCTTTTAGTGAAAAGTTAGCGGGCAACTGCCATGCTTTTTGTATTTGTAAAAGCTGCTCTTTTGTAAGATTTGCAGAAGTAGTATGCCTGTTGAATGTAGCAAAGCGCTGCCAAAACTCATTTAATAGCGCATCAATTTCATCACTTGTTGTGTCGTAGTTTTGCCAATCTAAATAATACTCCCGCAAAGGATCAGTATTTTCTAGCACCTTTTCACACTTGTTATTTATCAATTCAATATGTAAGGCCGCTATGTGCAATTGTTGCTCAGGGCTAACCTGTATTTGGAGTTGATATAAGGCATTCATAACTAAGAAGTTACGTTTAAAAAGATCTTTTTGTGGGTCCTTATCTAAAACACTAAGATGTCCTGCATCATTAAGTGCACTTGCAAGCGTATGGACTTTCCAGATAGGCTGTTTCAGAATGAGGTAAAAAATCTCATCTATCAGTGGGTTAAGCATTGTTAGCAGGCCAATCTTTATGTAATCTAAAACTATATACGCTATCACAGCTGCCTTACTGAAACTATGTTTATATTTTCATCAAGGAAGGCATTTAGCCGAGCTACGATTTAGTTTTTTCCTCGGTCTATGTTGATATTTAGGGATATAAACATATGCGCACATTATTGAGTCTCAGGTTAATACATTCGGCATTAGTATGCTGTAGTGTGCTGATGACTACGTTTAGTTATGCTTCAGATTCATTACTAGAGCAATTTAATCAGTCACAAAAATTAGATGAAAAGCAGCAATTAGCGACACAATTACTTGCAGATACCACTATTAGTACTGATGAAAAGCTGGCTATACAATTGCAGTTAGCAGATACGGCTCTAGAAAATAAAGAATTTGCCGCAGCATTTAAACACTATCAACTAGCTGAGAAGGCGGCCTCTTTTGAAGCTCAACCAGACAGTTATTTTCGCGCAATCAAAATGCAAGGCGTTAGCTATTATTATCAAGGTCTTATCCAACAAGCTGTCGAATCCTATACACGTGCTTTACGCGTTGCCGAAAAAATGGATGCGCCTATTTCAGAGGCTAACTTACTGAGTAATATAGGTCTCGCTTATTTTGATATGTGGGATATGAGCAAAGCACTTGATTATTACACGCGCGCTAAATCTATCTACGAAAAATATGGTAGCGCGCAAGATAAAGCTGATATTTTGCATAATATAGCGGGTCTTTATATTCGCTTATCGAGTTACGATATTGCTTTAGATATGTATAGAGAAACGCTAAAGATATTCGAGAAATTAGGTGATGAAGAAGGTGTTGCTCAGTCATATGGTAATATGGGCGTTGCTTACTCTGAGCTTGGACAATATCAATTATCATTACATTATTATCAGCGTGCATTACGGTATTATCAAAAAACACATGATGCCTATTACTTATCCTCTCGTCACGTCAATATTGCTAACGTTTACTTACGAACAGGTGATTTAGAACTGGCTCTAAGCCATGCTGATAAAGCCATCGAGTTTGCAGAACAAATAAATAACAAAACGTTAGAGCTCGCGGGATTATTATCAAGAGCTAAAATTAAGCTCTTACAAGGTAAGCTAACACAAGCGGAAGTAACACTGACCACCTCAATTGAGATGGCCAAAAAATATAAAGATGATCTGAGAGTGCAGGATGGCATTGGAATGCATGCATTGATCAAAGCAGGCCAAGGAGATTTCACCACTGCGGTAGCTCATTTTGATCAATTCGTTCGAACCTTAAAGGCCGCAAACAATGAGCGACTTCTAAGATCCCTAGGTGAGCTTCACAGTCGAATTAATGCCAGTCAGTTGACTCAGGAAATTATTGATTTAAAACAAAAACAGCGAGTGCAAGAGCTTGAAATGTCAAAGCAAAGACAACTTGCCATCATGCTGTTTATTTTATTTATTATGCTGGTCGTGACGGGCATCACCATTTATCGACGTATGATCGAAAAAGGAGCGAAAGAGCAACTTTCATTGATGGTTGCAAAGCGCACCAATGAGCTTGAAGAAACCGCAGAAAAGCTGCGCAGTGCAAATGAAATTAAAAGTCAATTTTTAGCTAATATTAGCCATGAGATCCGCACACCATTAACGGCTATTTTGGGACAAACAGATACCCTAATGAATGGTTTTTATAAACCAGAGCAACTCAATGATGAACTTGCTGTTATTCATAAACAAAGTGAACACTTAAAAGACCTCATAAATGATGTGCTTGATATTAGTAAAATTGAGGCGAATAAACTTGAGTTGAGTTTAAAAGAAGGTGATTTAGTTTGCTTATTAAATGATGTTCATTCAATGCTAAGTGGTCAAGCAAAAGCGAAAGGGCTGAAATTTGCATTTCATAACCAATTAGGTGAACAGTTTATTACACGATTAGACTTTACGCGGGTAAAACAAATTTTGATCAACTTATGTGCGAATGCCATTAAGTTTACCCATCAAGGTGAAGTCGAGCTGCAGGTCACACAGACGCAACAAGGTATTTGCTTTCAGGTAAGTGATACGGGGATTGGCATGGATGCTAGCCAGCTGAAACTTATTTTTGAGTGCTTCAGTCAAGGAGACAATAGCATTAGTCGACGGTTTGGTGGTACGGGGCTAGGCCTTAGCTTATCACAACAACTCGCAATCATGATGGGCGGCTATATTAGTGTCGAGAGCGAAATCAATAAAGGTAGCGTGTTTGCATTCTATTTGCCATGTAAAGAACATGAACCCAGTCAAACTGATGCCAATAGCAAATACGGAAATGACTTACCGCAATCGCTAAAAGGATTATCTGGAAAGGTATTGATTGCAGAAGATCATGCCGATAACCGTCGTTTAATTCGCCGTTATTTAGAGTCAATGGGGTTAGATGTAATTGCTGTTGATAACGGTGCAAAAGCGGTTGAGCAATGTTTAATAGAGTTTCCAGATGTAGTGCTTCTTGATATTCAGATGCCAGTTTTAGACGGGTTAAGTGCCCTTAAGTTATTGAAAGAGTCTGGCTTTACCCAACCAATTTACGCCTTAACTGCTAATGCGATAAGCCATGAAATAGAAGCGTACTTGCAGGCCGGTTTTACAGGGTATCTTGCTAAACCTATCGACAAAAATGTCTTTTTTACGCAGCTTGCCAAGCATTGTAAAAATACCGCAGAAAGCACAAAAGCAAGTCACGATATTAGTGATTTAGTAACTAGCTTTATTCAAAGTTTTAACCAAGAAGCGTCGCTTATTCAATTGCATTTGGCTGAATATGATTTATTTAATCTTCAGCAAGATGCACATCGTATTGGCGGAGCAGCTAAAATGTTTGCTATGGAACATATCGCTAAAAGTGCCTTTGCCTTAGAGTCAGCTTTAAAAAATAACCAACTCTCAGAATTAACAAATTTAGTTGATCGTTTACTTGAGCAACTCAACAGTGCATTAGCTGATCAGAATAGCTCTACATCACCATCTTGAGCTTGTTCTGAATCATTATTTTGAGTTGTTTCATAGCGAGAGCGATCGATACGTTGTTCACTACTTGTTTCTGGGTGTGTGATCTTAAACATTGAAAGTTTATCATCAATAACATGCGCTAGACGCACTAAATCTTTGCTTGAGACAGCTTGTATTTGTGAACTTGATAATGCGTCAGAATTTAGCTCAACCATAGCATCAATACTCATTTGTGCTTCATCTGACATTTGGCTTTGTAAGGCAACCTGTTCATGCACGCTCTCAGAAAACGCGTTAATTGCTAACATAGCCTGTTCTATTTTATTCGTTTCTTTGGTTGATGCTTCTGATAGTTCAACAGTACGCTGTGTTTCTTTTAATGCTGTTTGCATCAATTGGTTGGCTTTTTCTGTACTGTGTTGAATTTTCGCAACCATCTCACGAACTTCTTGGGTTGATTTACTGGTGCGTGCTGCTAAGTTTCGTACTTCATCAGCCACAACTGCAAACCCTCTCCCTTGCTCACCAGCACGTGCAGCCTCAATTGCGGCATTGAGAGCTAGCAGATTTGTTTGTTCAGCTATACTGTTAATCACATCAATTACAGAGCCAATTGCATCACTATCTTGTTTAAGTAAAATAATTTGTTCGCTAGTTTGGTTGATATTGTCGGCCAATTTCATAAGGCTAGCTTGGCTTTTGTCGGCATCAAGTCGAGTTTGTTGCACAGACTTTGTTGCATCAGAGACCGAGTGAAATATTTCTTCAAGGCTACGGTCAAGTTCTTTCGATACTTCAATCGTTCGCTTTATTGTCTCTGCTAAATCAACACCATGCGCATCTTGAATTGTTGCTTTTTGGGTCATTTATGCATAGGTGTCACGTAACGCATCAGCCATAGGTAATAAGCGTGCAGATGACGCATATATCTCTCCTAACATATGCTCAACCATAGTTAAACTCGCGTTTAATATGTGGCAGGCTTCAGGCAATTTATTGTCGTTTTCATCAAAACGAAAAGTAAAGTCGATACCCTGGTCAGAAGTGATATTAGAAACAAAATAACTTAAGTGATCTTGTTGCTGCGCGTCTTTTAAATAAATAAAGGTAATTAAAACAAGCCAAGGAACAATGACTGTTAAGCCGATTACTGCCATCGCGACAATTGATAGTTCAAAAATAATAAAACTAGCAATACTACTTAGTAAGCTGATGACAAAGAGAGCGACTGCTACTTTAATGCGGGTCATTGAAAAATCCTTACCTTTTAATCCTATAACTTATAGAACAAAACCCAACTAAATACCAACTATATTACGGAGTTATTTATAGTTGAATAGCGCTTCAACTGTACTTTTAAGTAAAAAAAATGCCTGTATAAAACAGGCATTTTTTTTTGATTTTGAAAGCTGCTTATTGACGCTTCATCGAATCGAAGAATTCATCATTGGTTTTGCTCATAGAAAGCTTATCAATTAAGAACTCCATTGCGTCAATTTCTGACATCTCATGAACAATCTTACGTAAGATCCACATTTTCTGTAGTTCATCTGGCTTAGTCAGTAACTCTTCGCGACGGGTACCTGAACGGTTAAAGTCGATCGCAGGGAATACACGCTTTTCAGCAATCTTACGATTTAAGTGTAGTTCCATGTTACCTGTGCCTTTAAACTCTTCGTAGATTACTTCATCCATTTTAGAGCCTGTATCAATAAGCGCTGTTGCGATAATCGTTAAGCTACCGCCTTCTTCTACATTACGTGCTGCACCGAAGAAACGCTTTGGTTTGTGTAATGCGTTAGCATCCACACCACCTGTTAATACCTTGCCAGATGAAGGAATAACCGTATTGTATGCACGAGCAAGTCGCGTAATTGAGTCTAATAAGATAACCACATCTTTTTTGTGCTCAACAAGACGCTTCGCTTTTTCAATTACCATTTCGGCTACTTGAACGTGACGGCTTGCTGGCTCATCAAATGTTGAAGCAATAACTTCACCCTTAACAAGACGCTGCATCTCAGTTACTTCTTCAGGACGTTCGTCAATTAGAAGTACCATTAGCTCACAGTCTGGTTGGTTGTAGCTGATTGACTGCGCAATATTTTGCAGTAGCATCGTTTTACCCGCTTTAGGCGGTGCAACGATTAGGGCGCGCTGGCCTTTACCAATAGGTGATGCTAAATCAAGTACACGAGCAGTGATATCTTCTGTACTACCATTACCACGTTCCATACGTAAACGTTCGTTTGCGTGGAGTGGGGTAAGGTTTTCAAAAAGGATTTTAGTGCGAGAGTTTTCAGGTTTGTCGAAGTTTACTTCGTTGACTTTAAGTAGTGCGAAGTAACGTTCACCATCTTTTGGTGGACGGATAAGGCCTGAAATTGAGTCACCAGTACGCATGCTGAATCGACGTATTTGACTCGGAGATACATAAATATCATCAGGTCCGGCTAAATATGAGGCTTCAGATGATCTCAAGAAACCAAAGCCATCTTGTAAGATTTCTAATACACCGCCGCCATAAATATTTTCACCGCTTTTAGCGTGTGCTTTCAAAATGGCGAAAATAATGTCTTGTTTTCTTAAACGGGCTACGTTTTCGAGCCCCATGGACTCAGCTAAGTTTACAAGCTCTTTTATAGACTTGTCTTTTAATTCGCGTAAATGCATATTGGTGGGTTCTTTATTACAATTATCATACTCAAAATCATAGTTTGATACATGAGTGAGGTTTGTTGGTATAACTAAGGATTAGTTGGCTTTATAAACTAGCAGGTCACTAGCAAGGCGTCCAGTCTTTAAACAAAATAAAGCTAAAAAAAGGGCAAAAAGCCCTTTTTTTACATTTTCAGTTAGATGTTGTTCTCTAAAAACTCAACTAATTGAGTTTTTGAAAGTGCACCTACTTTAGTTGCTGCAACCTGACCATCTTTGAAAAGAAGAAGTGTTGGGATTCCACGAATACCAAATTTAGGTGGTGTGCCCGCATTTTGGTCAATGTTTAATTTACCGATAGTTACACGGCCATCAAACTCACCAGCTACTTCGTCAAGAATAGGGGCGATCATTTTACAAGGTCCGCACCATTCAGCCCAAAAATCAACAAGTACAGGTTTGTCTGATTGTAGTACGTCAGCTTCAAAGCTATCGTCAGTTAATTGAATAATTTTCTCGCTCATTGCGATCTCCGATAAGTTAGGCGAAATATTTAATGCGTATTTAAACACTCTTGTTTCTTATTGCAAGTTTAAACGTTATGCTTAAACGCTATGACTAAGACACATTTGACCGATAAAAAGTTTTCAGACTTTGCTATCGCACCGGAAGTGGTTGCCGGTTTAACCGAAAATGGGTTTGAATATTGCACACCCATTCAAGCTAAATGCCTACCTTTTATTTGTGAAGGCCGTGATATTGCGGGCCAAGCACAAACAGGTACAGGCAAGACGTTGGCGTTTTTAACAGCCACGTGCCATCGGTTATTACAATCTAGCAAAGCACCTAGTAAACATCCAAGAGCCCTGATCATGGCCCCAACTCGGGAGCTGGCGATTCAGATACACAAAGATGCAAAAATTTTAGCGCCACACTGTAATCTTAACTTAGGTTTAGTATATGGTGGCGAAGATTACGAAAAACAACGTGCACAACTAGAAAAAGGCGTTGATATTTTAATTGGAACGACTGGACGCCTTATCGATTTGTATAAACAGGGTTGTTACACCCTAAATGAAATTGAAGTTGTGGTGCTTGATGAAGCAGATCGTATGTTCGATTTAGGCTTTATTAAAGATATTCGCTACATGTTTAGACGTATGCCTGAAACCTCAGAGCGTTTAAACTTATTATTCTCTGCAACCTTATCTTATCGTGTGCAGGAATTAGCGTTTGAACACATGACTAACCCAGAGCATGTGCAAATTGAACCTGACGTTAAAACAGGTAAGCGTATTCAAGAAGAGCTATTTCATCCATCGCAAGACGATAAAATTAAGTTACTGTTAACTTTAATTGAAGAAGAATGGCCTGAGAAAGCAATTGTGTTTGCAAATACGAAACACAGTTGTGAAAATGTTTACGCATGGATGAAAGCGGATGGTCATCGAGTTGGATTATTAACCGGTGATGTAAACCAGAAAAAGCGTCAATCAATTTTGGCTCAATTTACCAAAGGCGATTTGGACTTCTTAGTGGCAACAGACGTTGCAGCGCGTGGTTTACATATCCCAGAAGTAAGTCATGTATTTAATTTTGATTTGCCAGATGATTGTGAAGACTATGTACACCGCATTGGTCGTACCGGACGTGCTGGTGCTTCAGGACACGCTATTAGCTTTGCCTGTGAACAGTATGCCTATAATCTCCACGAAATTGAGCAATATATAGAACACAGCATTCCATTATCACATTATGATAAAAGTGCATTGCTTGATGATTTAACTAAGCCTACTATTCAGAAAAAGCGGAACTATTCTACAGGCCCACGTAATCGTAATAACAACGGACGTCGACCAAATAATAGTTACCAGAAATCACGGTCGTGATAAACGACCGTCATTGAAGACTTAGTAGTAACTAGAGGTTTTTGAACGGTGGGGCAATTTCAACCGCAAAAAAATGTGTATGCAGTAATCGATTTAGGATCGAACAGCTTTCATATGCTGATTGCCAAATCAATTGCTGGCGGTCTACAAACGATCGGTCGAGTCAAACGTAAAGTAAGGCTTGCTGCAGGGCTTGATGAAAACAACGTCCTAAGCTCAGAAGCCATGCAGCGAGGTTGGGAATGCCTAGCCTTGTTCGCAGAACGTTTACAAGACATACCAAAGAAAAACATTACCATTGTTGCAACAGCAACTTTGCGTCTTGCTACCAATGCCGATGTGTTTAAGCAAAAGGCTGAACAAATCCTTGGTCATAAAATCAATGTCATCAGTGGTGAGCTAGAAGCCAAAACGATTTACAAAGGCGTGGCGCACACATCAGCTTGTAGTGGAAAGCAACTTGTTATCGATATTGGTGGAGCGAGCACAGAGGTCGTTATAGGTAAAGGTTTTGACGCACTGCACTATAAAAGCCTACATATGGGCTGTGTCACCTTTTTAGAGCGCTATTTCAAAGATCAAAAACTGAGTAACGAAAATTTTGCAGCCGCGATTCAAGCTGCCAGAGATGTGATTGCTGAAATTGTTGATGAATATAAAGCGGCAGGCTGGCAAATAGCGAGTGGAGCATCTGGTACAGTGCAAGCAATTCAAGAGATCATGGTTGCGCAAAACCAAGATGAACTCTTAACGCTTGATAAATTGTATGCCATCAAAGAGCAATCAGTGCAATTTGAAACAATTGCAGATCTTGAGCTTCCAGGTTTAAGTGAAGAACGCCGCCTTGTGTTTGTATCTGGACTTGCAATTTTAATCGCCTTATTCGAATCATTAGCTATAAAGCAGATGGGCCTTGCTCGCGGCGCATTGCGTGAAGGTGTGCTTTACAGCATGGTACCAGAGCTACATAACCACGATATTCGTAAGCGTACGGTTGATGGATTAATGGCTCGTTATCATGTCGATGTAAATCAAGCCTGCCGAGTTGCACAACTTACTGAGCAATTAGCAAAGAGTGTAAAGGGGCAGTGGCAGTCTATTGATAACAACGCAATTGCGTTATTAAAAACGGTAGCGAAGTTGCACGAGATAGGTTTATTAATAGAGTATAAACTTTATCATAAGCACACAGCCTACATTATAGAAAACACCGATATGCCAGGTTTTTCACAATCTGAGCATAAGCTGATCACTGCTGTAGCGAACGCGCATCGTGCAGATCTGGTAAAAAACAGCTTTGCATACCTAGGGTGTCATGAACAATTAGCTGAATGTTTGACAAGAATTGTTCGGATCGCAGTGATCTTATCAATGCGTCGCCAAGATGATGTACTGCCAGCACTCGATCTTAGTGTTAATGAAAACACCCTTACACTGACATTTGATGGCGATTGGTTAAAATATCACCCATTAATGGCCAGTGAACTGCAATTAGAGACCAAGCTACAAGCAAAAGCAGGTTGGAAGCTTATAGTTAAATAAACAGAAAAGGCCCAGAAGGGCCTTTTTTAGTGTTCTTTTTACCCGTTTCGTTCGTAATTTGCGCGAACAGTTATTTTTTTCATGAAAACTTCAAAAAACAGTTGATCTCAATTCGGATCTCCCTATAATGCGCATCCACCGACACGGCGGACTGCTTACAAAAAAGCAAAACGACGAGTTGGTTGAGTCAAGTAAGACTGAGTTTTGAAAAAATAAACTTTTCTCAAAATTAAGTGTTGACAAAAATAACGGCTTGCGTAGAATGCACAGCCCTTGAGACACGAAAGTGAATCAAACGTTCTTTAACAATATAAAGCAATCATCTGTGTGGGCACTCGTACAGATTGAGTTCTAACAGCGAAGCTTAGTTTACTAAGTAACGCAAACAAATTTAGAGTCTCAATTTCTTATGAGTGACTATATAGTCAATTTATACAGAATTCATTGAGCACGAAACTTCGGTTTCAAAAACTTTTAATTGAAGAGTTTGATCATGGCTCAGATTGAACGCTGGCGGCAGGCCTAACACATGCAAGTCGAGCGGCAGCGACAACATTGAACCTTCGGGGGATTTGTTGGGCGGCGAGCGGCGGACGGGTGAGTAATGCTTGGGAATATGCCTTATGGTGGGGGACAACAGTTGGAAACGACTGCTAATACCGCATGATGTCTACGGACCAAAGTGGGGGACCTTCGGGCCTCACGCCATA
>NZ_JAKGAW010000017.1:0-85488 GCF_021532475.1 Pseudoalteromonas sp. APAL1
GAGACAGGCTCTATCTAGCACTGCAGTCATATTGGTATCGATAACTTGTTCGTGATCAAAATGCCAATAATCAACCGTTAAGTTAGTATTTATAGATGGGCTCCATGCAAAGCCAATGCTGAGCGCTTCAGACTCTTCGGCTTTGAGTGCTTGATTACCGAGTTCTAGGCTGTTAACACTGACCTCGGTGCCATCACCCATACAATATAAATCTGCAACAGCCTGATTAGCACCGCAATCGAAGCGTGATTGTGTGGTACGTAATTTTACGCCTGCTTGAGTTAATGAAGGTGCCCTAAACGACGTTGACCAAGAACTTCTAATGATAAGAGAATCTGAAGGACGATAGCTTAAACCAACTTTAGGGTTAAACGTTCCTCCAAAATCATCGTAATGATCGTAGCGACCAGCGACTTGCAGTTCTAGCTGCTCAGTGAGTGGCACATTCAACTCTAAAAATGCAGCGTACTGAGTACGATCGGCCTCAGACAAGCTAGAGCCGAAACCAAATACATCTACCAAATAACCATTTTCAGGACGGGCTTGTGAGTCTAACGATGGAATATCTTTTAATTCTTCTCGTCGAGCTTCAATACCAAATGCAGCATAAATGGGTAACTCATTAAACGTAAATAAATCGCCATTAAAGTTTAAATCCCAACCGTATACTGTACTTTCACCGCTTCTACTTGGGTTTGCCTTTGCAAGATCAAGCACTGCATCGTTATTACTATCCCCCTGTAAAAACGGGTTGTAGAACGGCATTAACTGACCTTGTGCACAATTGAGCTGTGTTCCATCGTATGTAGCTAATGATCCGTCAGAGCATAATTCACCAGTGATAGCTGCATGAAATTGATAGCGGTTATAAATACCATCAATTGCTTGTTGCTCTGACTTAGAGCGAGAGAAGGTTACTCCCGACTCCCAACTCCAATCACCAATGTAACCGGCAAGGCTACTGACTAAGCGAAAGTTTTTGGTTTCGACTTCAACCGTTCGTGGTGAATTAAAGCGCGCATCAAATGCAAAGCCATACACTTCTCGACCCGCTTGAGTGGTAAATGGATCAATATAAAGCTGGTCCATTAAGTCGTTACTGCCATCAGCGTTATCATAAATGAATAGCGCATCTTCTATGATAAACGGACCATCATCGTCGTTTATTTGATTGATTGATGCAGGTGATGAATAGGCTTTTGATTTAGTTTGGCTATAGAAGAAATCGGTATGCCAATCTAAATCACCTAAGGTGCTGTTAAACATAAAGCCAGTTGAAAGGCTTTCAAATGGGGTTTCTAGGTAATCATCTTGGTTTGCATAGTAAGCACAAATTTGCTCACCATACTCAGTCGTGACAAGCTCTGTTTTACAGTTTGGCGCTGGTAGTTCATTGCCATCTCGACTACTGTAGTAATAAATGTTCGGCGAGTTCTCAAGTTTGGGTAAGTATGAGTAACCATTCACTAAATTTGGGGTTGCGGTATAGCTTCTGTCGGTCGCTTTAAAGGCATTGCGATCGTAAATATCGGCAAATACCGTTAAGTTACTCTCACCTATATTCGTGCCGTAAACTAAGTTAAGTTGTTTCTTACCTTCGTCATGACTGTCAAAACTATTAGTGTAAGAAGTGTTTACTTCAGCTCCTTGAAAGTCATCTTTAAGAATATAGTTAATAACACCAGCAACAGCATCAGCCCCATATATTGCCGATGCACCAGTGGCGAGAATATCAATGCGCTCGATTGCGGCAAGTGGAATTGAGTTCACATCAACAAAGTTTTCAGTGCCTGCTGCGAACGAGCTCGGCGCGACACGACGGCCATTAATCAGTGTTAATGTAGCTGAGGGCCCCATACCACGAAGGCTGGCAGCAGATTGGCCCGCTGGCGTTGAGGTTGATGTACCGCCGCTTTCAGACGTCGAAAAGGTACCTGATCCGCCTTTGAATACAGATAAATCTTTTAATAACTCATGAATGGTGTTCGCTCCTGAGCGCTTGATTGCATCTTGGTCAAGCACGGTAAGCGGGATGGTTCCTTCTAGATCAACCCCTTTAATTCGTGATCCTGTTACTTCTACTCGTTCAATTTTTTCTGATTGTTGGTCGTTTTGAGCATACACAGCATGAACTGGGCACAGCACAGCGCTGATTGCTACAGCAATTGATAACTGACGAAACATATTGATTTACCTTTGTCTTATACCAATCCGCAAAAATGCTTAATTAAGCGAATTGGTATTAAATACCCACGGCAAAACCGTGACATTTTAAATAATTTTTATAATTTTTTTAGACAGGGCAGTGGGTTATAGACACAACTAGCCCCTCACAGGAAGTGAGGTGTGGCTACTCGTCAAACCACTCCGAAAGGTAGTGTGGAGAGTAGAAATATGTACAAAGCGATAATGCGTTTTTCAACATAATTCCAATCCGTAAGGTCTTTTGACAAAGCTAGTAATACAGTGCTAGCTTACTCGCGTTTTAAATGTTCCTTTTTTTTATAGCAAGCAACAAAAAGCTGTGCAAGTAATTTTCTAATATTTTTTTACAAGAGTGTAACAATATGAACATCTTTAAGGAGCAAAGTGCTAAATACCACATTGGGTTTATTTTTGGGGTATTTAGTGTTGTTTTCGCGTCATTTGGCAGTAAAGTTAATGCAAGTGAGCAACAGCAAACGTTAGTTTTAATTGGTGGGGCATTGACAACCTGCTCAAGTATGAGCCCTAAAAATTGCCTTTCTAATAAACAGATCAGTGGTAAACAAACTAATCAATTTCGATTAAATAATGATGCTTTATCTGCAATAAAGACAAACTGGCCAACAAATAATGAAAAAAATCGCCAGCAAACGCTTAAGGTATTAGCACAGATTGCACGTCAACAGCCTGAGGTGAACACTAAAAGTGATATTTTATGGGCATGGCGTGATTTAGATAATACGTTATTGAACACGTTAACAGATAAAGAGTATAACTTCGTGCTAGATACTCTCGAAGTTCCTGTATTAACAGCCGATTCTACAAGACAAAAAGAGCAAGTTAGTGTACCGGATAACAATGAAAGTGCAGCAAGTGATATTTTAGACTTTGTGTCTGCTTCGTTAAAAACAACGGATGAATCACCAACCATTTTAGCGGTTACAGCTTCAAGCAGAGACCCTTATGAATCAGCAGATTTTTATGAAGGATTATTAAGCTTTAATGGTGTCGAATCGAAGTGGTTACCTTTAACACCCGCTTTAGCAAGAGCGATTACCAGTAAGCAATGTGAGAGTTTAGATGCTTTACGTACTGAGACAATGGCTGTTTTTAACCGTGGGACTATTTATCCTGACCGAATTAAGGCCGAAAAAGCGCTTTGTGATCAAGGGGTAGAGCATTTAGTTAAACTGATTGAAAACGCAACGGGCATTATGTTTAACGGTGGTGATCAGAGCTTAACCAGACAGGTGCTTTTTGATGATAACGGCAAGCAATACCCTTGGACTCGTGCAATTTTACAAAGGCCATTACTTGTAGGTACTAGCGCAGGAACAGCGGTGCAAAGTGGTGGTAAGAATGCCTATGGTTCGGTGCCTATGATTTCTAATGGGACTAGTTTAGCAGCATTAAGAGCTGGAGCATTTGCTGTTTCACCACCGAGTGAGCGCTGTAAAAATAAATGTGATAATAGCCTTTCAGCAGATTCATTAACCTATGAAAAACAAGGCGGTTTAGGTAGCTTTACTTACGGGGTTCTAGATACTCATTTTAGCGAGCGCAACAGAACCATGCGCTTGGCTAGACTACTGGCAGATTCAGGGCAAAAACATGGTTTTGGCATTGATGAAACTACGGCGCTTGTATCAATTCGAGCAGGTGAAACCGCATTAATGACGGTGATTGGTAAAAGTGGTGTAGTACATGTTCAATCAGACGCTAAAAACAAAGGAGCAATCAGTTATTGGCCTGCAGGGACGGTTATTGATGTAACAAAGGATGGTTTTAGTCTTGCGAAGCGAACTGTTGATAATGCACTGCCTAGTATTAAAATTCCGCGATTACCGATGCAGCGTTTTGGCACTATTTTCTCTGATGCTAAATTGCGCTCGCTTGTGCAAGCTATGTGTTTAACTCAAGAACAACAAGCTGTAGCCCAGCATGATGAGTTTCTACTCGATTTAAATGCTACTGAAGTTACGCATTACTACCGTGTTAATAAAAGTAGTACGGGCTGTGCTGTAGAGAATCTAGCCTTTAGTGTTAAATCCTTTTAACACTATAAATTACTGAAAAAGTAGTAGATTATTTGTTCGTTATTAGTTAGCGTAACACTAATAACGAACAAATCATGGAATGAGTTAATGAAATATAATCTACTACTTTTATTTATTTTTGGCTGTTTGTTTGCTTATTTATCTATTCCAGTAGTTGGGGTTGGCTCAGCTTTAGCGATCCCTAGCGAAATTCTTACACCTCTTTATGATTTGTCACCTAAATTTGCTTTAACAGTGATTGATATTGTTACGTTAGGTATCCCACTAATAGCATTACTTTTTGTGTTCTTATTATTAAGTAAATGGCTCTACCTAAAAGACAAAGCGTATTCATATTTTATATTACTGATACCTTTTTTAGCACTGCATTTATATTTTGCTTTTAATACCTTTTCTGCAATTTTTGATAATACGACTTTGCTTGCAAGTTTGCCTAAGTATCTATTATTAATAATTTTTGTGGCGCTGTTTTCTAATCATAAAAAACCGAACTTTAGTTGATGTAAGTCATACGCGAAAGTTCAACATATAAGCTAATCTCTAATTAATCAGTGAACGAAGTTGGTCATAGAATGAAAAAATTACTGCTATTAACAAGTGGGGGTGATTGCCCTGGGCTAAATGGGGTGATCAGAGCTGTGGTTAAAGCAGCCGAACATGATGGCAATTGGCAGGTATATGGAAGCCGAAGAGCTTACTGTGGTGTTCTTGAAAAGCCAAATGATATTATTCACTTAACTAGTGAAGTAGTGGCCGGTATTCATGTTCGTGGCGGCACAATTCTAGAAACAGTTAATAAAGGGAATCCTACCGCATTTCCTGCAGAGATAGCAGGCGAGCAAGTATTTATTGACCGTTCAGATGAGTTAATAAGTATTGTTAAACAATTGGGTTTTGATGCAGTCATTAATATCGGGGGCGATGGTTCTCACAGAATTTCTCAGCATTTATTTGAGCATGGCTTAAATATCGTAGGCGTGCCAAAAACCATTGATAATGATTTATATGGCACTGATTACACAATTGGTTTTCAAACTGCCGTTGACACTGCAACAGAAGCCATTGATCGATTAATACCAACTGCGCAAAGTCATAATCGCGTGATTGTGACGGAAGTTATGGGTCGTGATGCGGGTTGGATTTGTTTACATTCAGCAATTGCAGCAGGCGCTGAAGTAGCACTTATTCCTGAAATTCCCTACGATATTGAAGCGATTAAAGCAAAACTTAAATCACGTTTTGATAATGGCCATGGATTTGCAAATATCGTTATTTCAGAGGGAGCTAAACCTGTTGCAGGAAGTGTTGTAAGTAAACAATCAAGTGAGTTTGGCTACGAAAACCCAGTGCTAGGTGGAATTGCTGAGCAGCTAGCCTCACAGATCCGTATTGCACTTGACCTTGATGTAAGAGTCACTGTGTTGGGGCATATTCAACGTGGTGGCACACCCAATGCGTTTGATAGGGTGCTTGCAGCAGAGTTTGGGGTGCAAGCATTCGAACTTGTTAAGAAAGGCCAGTTTGGTTTTATCCCCGTAAGTAAAGAGGGTGAAATTAAACCAATCAGTTTAAAAGCCGCAACTTCTGAATATCGTGTTATCCCTTTAGAGCATTCATTAATAAGCAGTGCCCGCGCAATGGGTATGTGCTTAGGTGACTAATAAGCAGTTCTAACTGATAGTTTTAAAATGATTTTCTTAACTAGCTGCTAAATTATTCATTTAGCAACTTATTTGTTGCACAAAAAACACACTGCAAAGCAAGCAAAATATTTAATGTAAAGATACTTAAAGGTGGTTGATCTGTGCCTTTTTTAGTTTAGAATGATCGTTCATTCTAAATTAAGGAACTACACATGCAGCGCTCTCGCATTCCATTTTTTGCAGTGTCAGCTTTGGCTGGTGCTGTTTTATTATCAGGCTGCGGCCAATCAGAATCGGCTCAAGGGCAATCGCAGGCAGCTCAAGCTGTACCTGTTGGTGTTATTGAGATGCAAAGCAAACCACTTACGCTAACTAAAGAATTGCCAGGTCGTGTGGCTGCTTCACGTATCGCGCAAATTCGTCCACAGGTTAACGGTATTATTCAGTCTCGTATGTTCGTTGAAGGTGCTGAAGTGGAGAAGGGCCAAGCCTTATATCAAATTGACCCATCTACATTTGAAGCAGAGGTCGCTACCAGCAAAGCCGCTATTACTAAAGCTCAAGCAAGTATTGCTAATGCCAAAGCAAAAGCTGAACGCTATAAAGAGCTATTGAATATCAAAGCTGTCAGTCAGCAAGATTATGATGAAGCGGATGCGGCATACAAAAGTGCAAAAGCCGACTTATTGACTGCTCAAGCACAGCTTAAAACCGCTGAAATTAATTTAAACTACAGCAAAGTGTTAGCACCAATTAGTGGTCAAATTGGTAAATCGGATGTCACTGCCGGTGCCCTTGTTAGCGCTAATCAAGCAACAGCATTAGCTACTATCACTCAGCTTGACCCAATCTATGTTGATTTAACACAGTCAAGCAGTGAACTAACACGTTTGAAAAAAGCTATCGCCGCAGGTGAGCTTGATAAAGATGCCGCTTTACATTCAAAAGTTGAATTAATAATGGAAGATGGCAGCACTTATCAACACAAAGGCACATTACAATTTTCTGAAGTAACCGTTGATCCAAGTACAGGCTCTGTGACTTTACGTGCTGAATTTCCTAATCCTGAAAAATTACTTCTACCGGGTATGTATGTTCGCGCAGTGATTGTTGAAGGTGTGAAAAGTGATGCGATTTTAGCACCACAACGTGGTGTGAGCAGAAACACCAAAGGTGAACCTACTGCCATGGTCGTAAGTAAAGATAACACCGTTGAAGCACGTGTGCTGAAAACTGACCGTACTGTAGGCTCAAACTGGTTAGTGACAGATGGCCTAAATAATGGCGATAAGCTGATTGTTGAAGGTTTACAGAAAATCCGCCCAGGTGCCCCAGTAAACGCAATGCCAGCAGAATCAGTAGCTAACAGCCAGTAACGGAGAAACTTAATGTCACGATTTTTTATTGATCGGCCCATATTTGCATGGGTACTTGCTATCGTTGTTATGCTGGCAGGTATTTTAGCAATTAGAAGTTTGCCGGTTGCGCAGTATCCATCAATTGCACCGCCTGCAATTAGTATTCAAGCCTCATACCCTGGTGCGTCGGCCCGTACTTTAGAAGATACGGTTACACAGGTTATTGAACAAAAAATGAAAGGGCTCGATGGCTTGCTCTACATGTCGTCAACCTCTGAATCGAACGGCTCTGCGACTTTAACGTTAACCTTTAGTGCAGATACCGACCCTGATATCGCACAGGTTCAAGTGCAAAACAAATTGTCGCTTGCAACACCTTTATTACCAGAAGAAGTACAACGTCAAGGTGTCTCGGTTGCAAAATCGGCTCGTAACTTCTTAATGGTTGTAGGCTTTGTATCTGAAGACGGTAGCATGAACAACATCGATATCGGTGACTATGTTTCATCTAACGTACTTGATATTATTTCTCGTGTTAACGGGGTGGGTGAAGTACAACTTTTTGGCTCTCAATATGCAATGCGTATTTGGTTAGATCCAGCTAAATTACTTAAGTACTCATTAACTCCTGCTGATATTAGCGCTGCAATCAGTGCCCAAAATGCACAGGTGTCGGCAGGTCAACTTGGTGCCTTGCCAGCAGTGAGTGGCCAACAACTGAATGCAACAGTGACTGCGCAAAGCCGCTTACAAACACCTGAGCAATTTAGAAATATCTTTGTAAAAACCAATGCTGATGGCTCTGTTGTTCGTTTAAGTGACGTTGCCGATGTTGAATTAGGTGGTGAAAACTATGGTGTTGTTGCGCGTTTTAACGGCAAACCGGCATCAGGTTTAGGTGTTAAGCTTGCCAGTGGTGCTAATGCACTTGATACAGCAGATGGCGTAAAAGCCGCCCTTGCTGAGCTTGAGCCTTTCTTCCCTGAAGGTTTAACAACGGTTGTTCCTTACGATACGACGCCATTCGTATCACTTTCGATTGAGAAAGTAGTAAGCACTTTAATCGAAGCTGTTGTGCTGGTGTTCTTGGTCATGTACTTATTCTTACAGAACTTCAGAGCAACACTTATTCCGACTATTGCAGTACCTGTTGTATTGCTAGGTACGTTTGCCATCTTACAAGTGTTTGGCTTCTCAATTAATACTCTCACCATGTTTGCTATGGTCCTTGCCATTGGTCTACTGGTTGATGATGCGATCGTTGTTGTTGAAAACGTTGAACGTGTTATGACAGAAGAGAACTTGTCTCCTCTTGAAGCGACACGTAAATCAATGGATGAAATCAAAGGCGCGCTTGTGGGTATTGCCATGGTGCTTTCGGCTGTATTTGTGCCTATGGCGTTCTTCCCGGGCTCTACAGGTGTTATTTATCGTCAGTTCTCAATCACCTTGGTAACGGCAATGAGTTTATCAGTGCTGGTTGCGTTAATTCTAACACCGGCCCTTTGTGCAACAATGCTAAAACCAAGTCATGTTCATAATGATAAGTCTTTATTTGGTCGTTTCTTCCTTGGTTTTAACCGTGGTTTTGATAAAACAAACTCGGGTACACAAGGTTTTGTGTCTCGTATGATCAAACACAGTAAACGCTATTTACTTATTTACGGTTTAATCGTGGGTGGCATGGTGTTTATTTTCTCACAATTACCATCGGCATTCTTACCAGATGAAGACCAAGGGATTTTGTTTAACCAAGTAAGCCTACCTGCTGGAGCAACAACAGAACAAACCTTAAAAGTTGTTGAAAAGATGGAACACCACTTCTTAGAAGATCAATCAGAAGCGGTTAAATCTATCTTTACGGTAACAGGTTTCAGCTTTGCAGGTTCTGGGCAAAACGCAGCAATCGGCTTTGTTGGCTTGAAACACTGGGATGAACGTCAACGCCCTGATTTATCAGTAGGCGCTGTTGCTGGTAAAGCCATGGGATACTTCTCAACCATTAAAGAAGCATTTGTGTTTGCTTTCCCACCGCCTGCGGTTGTTGAGCTTGGTACTGCAAATGGTTTCACTTTATACCTACAAGACCGTGTTGGTTTAGGGCATGACAAACTACTTGAAGCTCGAAACATGTTTTTAGGTATGGCGGCACAAAACCCTGTGTTATCGGGTGTGCGCCCAAATGGTCAAGAAGATAAACCAGAGCTGGAGCTTGATATTGACTTAGCCAAAGCTGAAGCATTAGGTCTGACTCAAGCAGATATCAATAATACGTTATCAACGGCTTGGGGTAGTCGCTATGTAAATGACTTTATTGACCGTGGTCGTGTTAAAAAAGTGTATTTACAAGGTACGCCTGAATCACGCATGGTGCCAGAAGATTTAGACAAGTGGTACGTGCGCAATGCCAATGGCGATATGGTTCCATTCACTGCGTTTGCTCAATCTTATTGGACTTATGGCTCACCACGTCTTGAGCGTTATAACGGCTTTTCAGCGATGGAAATCCAAGGTGCTGCTGCACCGGGTTATAGTACAGGTCAAGCGATGGCCGAAGTTGAGAAAATGGTTAAGAAGTTACCGCCAGGTGTGGCGTTCGAATGGACAGGTATTTCATATGAAGAGCGTTTAAGCGGTGGTCAAGCACCATTACTTTATGCACTTTCATTGTTAGTTGTATTCCTTTGTTTAGCGGCGTTATACGAGAGCTGGTCAGTGCCTGCGGCGGTTATGCTAATTGTACCGCTTGGGGTATTTGGTGCATCGATTGCCTCATTTGTATTTAATTTATCAAACGATATTTATCTACAAGTGGGTCTATTAACCACTATTGGTCTGGCATCAAAAAATGCCATCTTAATTGTAGAGTTTGCGATTCATAAAATGGACGAGGGTATGAAACTTGTCGATGCTGCTGTTGCTGCTATTCGCCTTCGTTTACGTCCAATCTTTATGACATCAATGGCATTTGTGTGTGGTGTACTACCACTTGCAATTGCATCAAGTGCGGGTTCGGGTGCACAAAACGCACTAGGTATTGCTGTTATTGGCGGTACTCTTGCGTCATCGACCATCGTTGTGTTGTTTGTGCCATTGTTCTTTGTATTGGTGCGCCGTGTATTCCCTGGCAAAACAAAGTCAACCAAAGAGGAGCTGGCATAATGAAAGCTAAACTTATCTCAGTGTCTGTTGCTGCACTTATGTTATCTGCCTGTAATATGGCGCCAGATATGGAGCAACGTGAATTACCCGTTGCTCAAAACTATGATGTTCAAGGTACTGCAGGTGATATCAATGAACTTAATTGGCAGTCATTTTTCACTAATACTCAGCTGCAACAGCTGATTGCGCTAACACTTGAAAACAACAAAGACATTAAAACTGCTGCACTTAATGTGCAGCAGGTAAGAGCGATGTATCAGATTGAAGATTCTGCGCTTTACCCAAGCATTGATTTAAATGCATCGGGAACCCGTCAGCGTGTTCCGGCAGATTTATCTGGTACTGGTCAAGCGACTATTTCTGAAAACTATTCAGCGACTGTTGGCTTAACTGCTTATGAAATTGATCTTTGGGGCAAAGTGCGCAACCAATCAGAGCAAGCTTTACAAAACCTCTATGCCGCTGAATACAGTTTAACCAGTGTGCGCATTAGCTTGATTTCGGAATTAGTGAATGCGTGGCTTAACTATGCGACGGATAAAGAGCTATTGGCGCTTGCAAACGAGACGTTAAAGTCTCAGCAGGAGTCTTTAGAACTAACCCGTAAAACATTTGCTCTTGGTGCTGCGTCTCAGTTAACGCTATCGCAACTGGAAAGTACAGTAGCAACCGCTAAGGTCGATATTGCAAACTATCAGCGCTTACTAAAGCGTGATAAAAATGCTCTCGATTTTCTAGTGGGTAAAACCGTCACTGCTGATTTACTACCAAATCAAAATATAGATGATGTACTGAACTTACCGGATGTGCCTGTGGGGTTGCCGTCAGAGTTACTGACGCAACGACCAGACATTAAGGCCGCTGAGCATGATTTACTGGCAGCTAATGCAAATATTGGTGTGGCAAAAGCGGCATTCTATCCGAGTATAAGTTTAACCGCCAATGCTGGAACGGCCTCTGCTGATTTGAGTAATCTTTTTGATTCGGGCTCAGGTACATGGAGTTTTGTACCATCGATTAACTTACCTATCTTTAATATGGGTCGTAATCAAGCCAATCTTGATGTTGCAAAGGCACAACAAGAAATGGCGCTTACTAGCTATGAGCAAACCATACAACAAGCATTTAAAGAAGTATCTGATGCCCTTGCTGATCGAGAAGGTTATATGCATCAGCTAGATGCACTCAACGATTTGTACCAAAGTAATGAGTTATCTTTTACTTTATCAGATGCGCGTTTTCAAAAAGGAGCAGACAGTTACTTGCAAGTGTTGGATGCGCAACGAAATTGGTACAGTGCTGGGCAACAGTTAATTTTGGGTAAACAAGCGTATCTTGCTAGCCAAATTAATTTGTATAAAGCACTTGGTGGTGGCTGGAATGCGCAAAAAAATGTGCATTAAAACAGCAAAAGCATAATTTATTTAAGGTTTTGCAGGATCTTAGTTGTTTTGACTCTCCTGTGATATTAAGATCCTGTAAACCTTGTTTAAGTAAAAGTTAACCATTTCAAAAGAGCTTGGAGAAACCATGACGCAAAAAACGAAAAGACACAATGACCCTGCGCTTGCTGAGGCAAGACGTAATCAAGTGCTTTGTGCTGCAGCGGATTGTTTTCGACGTAAGGGCTATCATGGCGCGGGAATGGCTGAAATTTCTAAAACAGCAGGCATGAGCGCAGGCCATATCTATAATTATTTCGCTAGTAAAGAAGCGATTATAGAATCGATTGTTGAACGTGATATGGAAGAAATGTTCTCAATCTTTAAAGAGTTTGCAGATAAGCCGGGCGATCGTGTCACCGTGTTGCTAGATGGACTCGATAGAGGTGTTGAGCGCCATACCGATTTAAATCAAGGTGCGCTTGATTTAGAAATGCTCGCAGAAGCTGCACGTAATGAAAAAGTCGCTAACTTACTGCGTGAGTCAGATAGCCACGCCCGTGATTCTATGCGCGAATTATTAGTGGGTGAAAGAGGGCCGTTACAAGGTACCGCACTTGAAGAAGTGAATGCCCGTATTGAAGTGATGTTTTCTGTGATGGGGGGCTTACTACTACGTAAAATGCTTAATCCTTCTTTAAACATTAGTGAGCTTTTAAAAGCACTTCGTCCAGCGATGAAAACGCTTCTATTACCATTTGATAAGGGAATAGATTAAGCTCTGCAAGGTAATTTATTCCCTTACTTCTGTTCAGTAAAGTGATTCGGTGAAGTTTTTTATTACGCATTCACTTTCATCACATTGATACCAATCCGCGTTAATATTTAATCATTTTTGACCAACTAGTTGTGTTTGCAAGTTCAACATATAGCACTTTAAATAGAAATCTGTTTTCTCAAGCTCAGAAAATCAAGTTAAGTACAAAAATGTGTAAGTTATTCATAGCATAATGAAAAAATGTCCTAAACTTATTGATAGGAAATAAAGTTAAGAGCTTATTTTTTCATCTAAAGTGCCTGTTTAGGGCTTATCTGTTGTGTGGAAAGAAACTTGCATTAATGTATATGATTAAAATAACAAGGAGTGACTATGTGGGCAGCAATTAGCTATCTTGCGCTGGCAATTATTTTTATAATCGTGGCTATTCGGGTTGAGCTCGTTTATTTTGCGCTATTTTTTTATTGGGCTGCATTGTCGCTACTACTAGTCAGTGGCGCTTATTTTTTTAATATTGCGCGAATTTTCAGAAAGCGTGAAAACGGTGTAATACCAATTTACATTCGTTGGGCGTTTATTCCCTTTTTACTAGGGGCTCAAATATACAATGCTTGGTCTCGTAAGCATGATAAAGTGCCTCCTTTACAACAAATAAATGAACATCTGTTTTTAGCTTGCAGGCTCTTTCCATCAGATATTGACACCATGAAAGAGTTAGGGATTACAGCAATCTTAGATGTTACCTGTGAGTTTGATGGCCTTGAATGGTCATCGACCCAAGAAAATATTCGCTATTTGAATATCCCCGTTTTAGACCACAGTGTGCCAACTCGTGCGCAATTACATCAAGCAATTAACTGGATCCACCATCAAGTAAAGGCTGATAGACGTGTTGTTGTGCATTGCGCATTAGGTCGCGGACGTTCAGTGTTTGTTATGGCTGCATACTTACTAAGCCAAGATAAAGATGCAGATGTTCATACTGTTTTGGAGCAAATCAAAGAAACTCGAGAAACTGCTAATTTAAACAAGCGCCAACTTCGTCACTTAATAAAACGTCATCGTCGAGGCGATTTACTAATTAAAAACAAAGCTGTATTAATTGCTAATCCAGTCTCTGGTACAAAGCTGTGGCAAGAAAAGAAAAAGCAGATAACCGCAAGGTTAAGTGAATACTATGATTTAACTGTACACACTACAACAGAAGAAGTGGACGGCATTCAATTAGCTAAAGAGGCTATAGAAACAAATCCCGATGTTGTTATCGCATGTGGTGGTGACGGTACAGTGACAGAAGTAGCCAGTGTGTTAGTCAATACCGACTGTAAGTTAGGCATTATCCCTTTAGGCACTGCTAATGCATTAGCTCATGTATTAATGGGGATCCAATCTAAGTTAATCCCAGTCGAACAAGCTTGTGAACTTATTATTGAGGGACAGGCAAGTCGGATCGATACCGCTTTGTGTAATGGCGAGCGAATGCTGTTATTAGCAGGAATTGGGTTTGAGCAGAAAATGATTGAAAAGGCGCATCGAGATGCTAAAAATGAGTCCGGCCAACTAGCTTATTTACAAGGATTTTGGCAGGCACTAAGCGAACATGAAGCGCAAGATTATACAGTTACATTAGACGACAATGAACCTCAGTCTATAAATACCAATAGTTTAATCATTGCAAATGCAGCGCCGTTTACTACATTGTTGGCTCAATCAGCAGGTCAGCCAGATCATAATGATGGTTTACTTGATGTTAATTGGTTAACGCCTAACTCAGAGGCGAAAGCCAGTACGTTAAGTATTGCTGAATTAGTATTTTCAAGCATAACGCAAACAAGCTTTGCCATTAATAGCCATCATACAAATGCTAAACGAGTTTCTGTAAGTGCAGAAAAAGACATTAGTTATGTAATTGATGGTGAGGTTAAAACAGCAGAAAAGCTGGTGGTAGAGGTATCACCGAAGTCACTTTCGGTGATAATGGCCGAAACCTAACAGTTATTTTTTAATACTTTTCCATTCAAAAGGTGCGTCATCATCGGCCTTTTGATAGGAGAAAGTATCAATGTATAGTTGTTCAACTTTTTCACGGGCCCAAGGTGTTTTACGTAAAAATTTTAAGCTTGATTTAACACTTGGGTCATTTTGAAAACAGCGCACATCAACATGTTCAGCTAGGCCTTCCCAGCCAAGTTTTTCTTCAAGTTGGGTTACGATGTCGGCAAGCTTGATACCGTGCAAAGGGTTATTTGGTTGATTGTCCATGCTTAATCTTTGGTTATTTCTAAACAGAGTAATAGTAACGTATCTAGCGTCTTTAAGCTAATTGACGTTTATACTCTTGTCTCGTTTTGGATAGACAATATCGCCGTTTTTATCCAGTCTTAACCACGCTAAGTCGCTGTTTGAAAAATTTGGCTGTTTGGCTGCACAAATTAACGTTATATCGCCAACAGCAATATAAGCGCCTTCGGTGTAACGCTTATTTTCATACCAACACACTTTGTGGTTGTTAAGTGCTTCTTGGCCATCTAGCACAACTAATGCTTTATCCTTTGCTAAAACGAACTGTGAAAACAATAAAATAAACAAGGTAGTTAAGATTAAAATCTTTCTAAACAAAATACACCTCTCATTGTGCAGTTTTTTGTATCTACACTAAGCTTATGACTGTATTCTATAAAAGCACAATGACGTGATAATAAAAAGGTGAACACATGCAATTTAATAAAAATATGATTGACGAATTAACCCTGCTTGCTAAGTTTCCCCGCGACTCACAAATGCAAGGCATTAAAATCCACTCTGATGCAGAAGAAACAGTAAAAAATGCTGCAAAACGTCTTTATGACAAAGGCATTACTGATAGCCCTGATGGCGGCTATTTAACGGATTTAGGGCTAGATTTGATCAATCACGTGAGTGTTATTAATTCCGCACTGAGATAAAAATTAGATAATAAAAAGGCCCAAAATGATTGGGCCTTTAGTTTTAATAACAACGAATTAGATTGCGTCAGGTTGGTTCTGAGGAGCCGCATCAATAAAGGCATCTAGCTTATTACAATGCTCATAAACTGTGGCGATTTTTGGGTACTTACTCATATCAACGTTAAAGCGTAAGGCATTAAATACTTGCGGCACTAAACAGACATCAGCAAGTGTTGGTTTGTCGCCAACGCAAAAAGTGTTCGCTTCATCAAGTAACTTTTCGATACTCTCAAAGCCAACTTCTACCCAATGCTTATACCAGGTCGTTTTTGCTTCTTCATCAACACCAAGATCATTAGCTAAGTACTTTAATACTCGCAAATTATCGATAGGGTGGATATCGCACGCTACGGCATAACATAAATTGCGGATCTGGGCTTTTTGCCATGCATCACCTATTAAAAGCGGTGTTTCTGGGTGCGTTTCTTCAAGCCACTCTAAAATAGCTAGCGATTGTGCAAGCACACCTTGATCAGTTTCAAGTGCCGGTAATAATCCTTGTGGGTTTTTTGCTAGGTACTGATCACTTTGCTGCTCTGATTTTAATAAATTAACAGTGACCAACTCGTGATCAATGTTCTTTAAATTAAGAGCAATGCGAACTCTGTAAGCGGCTGATGAACGAAAATAGCTATAAAGTTTCATTATGCGTCCTGTTTACCTGTGAAATGTTTTTTAATAGTGCGCCAACAGTCAGTATAGTTAGGCTGACGCTCTTTACCTTCAAGAGCATATTTAGTTGGTGAAATAACGTAACGCGATTCGAACATAAATGCCAAGGTGTTTTCGTAGCGTTGTGGTTTAAGTTCGGCATTTGATGCTTTTTCAAATACATCTGCTTCTGGACCATGTGGCGACATGCAATTATGTAAACTTGAACCCCCAGGCACAAAACCATGCTCTTTTGCATCGTATACGCCTTCGATAAGCCCCATGAATTCACTCATAATATTACGGTGGTAATAAGGTGGACGGAATGTGTTTTCAGCCACCATCCAACGAGGAGGGAAGATAGCAAAGTCGATATTTGCGACACCTTCTGTACCCGATGGTGACGTTAGTACGGTGAAGATTGAAGGATCCGGGTGATCATAACTCACGGTATTCATAACATTGAAACGAGCAAGGTCATACTTGTATGGCGCACTATTACCTGTCCATGCAACGACATCTAATGGAGAATGACCAATATCGCAGCGGAACATATTGCCATTAAACTTTGCAACTAGTTCAAAGTCACCTTCTACATCCTCATAAGCCGCAACAGGGTAGTGGAAGTCACGGTCATTGGCGTAACCATTAGCTCCTACAGGGCCGCGCTCTGGTAAAATATAGGCATGGCCATAGTTTTCACAAATATAGCCGCGGGCTGTGTCCGTTAATAAATCAACAGCAAATTTAATCCCGCGAGGAATTACGGCAATTTCACCAGCTCGGACTGTTAGTTTTCCACACTCGGTTCTTAGTAATAGTTCACCTTGTTGTGGTACGAACAGCATTTCACCATCAGCATTATAAAAGTAACGGTGTTGCATTGATTTATTGGCTACATAGATATGAATACCTATACCTGTTTGTGCATTAGCACTGCCATTAGCTGCCATGGTGATTAAACCATCAATAAAATCTGTTGGCTGCTCAGGAATTTCAATTGGATCCCAACGTAGCATTGTCGGCGGCGTTGGGACTTCTGTGATAGGAGCGGTACGAATAAGGCCATTGTCTATAGGTGTATAATCACCTTGTACTACTGACGGGCGAATACGATAAAACCAAGTACGGCGGTTATCAGCACGCGGCGCTGTAAATGCTGTTGTGCTGAACTGTTCAGCATATAAATCGTATTTTACTTTTTGAGGGCTGAATTGACCGATAGGTAATGCACCGGGTAATGCTTCGGTTTCGAACTCATTACCAAAGCCTGTCATATATTGTAATTCGTTATTCATCACTAGACTCCTGAAAGGTTTTAGGTAAGATACTCTCATGTGAGACTAAATTCAAACTGCACTGAATTTACTTGTGTAAATAATTTTTGACAGTAGTGAAGCAATGACAACAAAGAAACATCCAACGCTCGATTTACAGCAGTTCTTACCTTACTCATTAACCAATATTGCAATGCAGATGAGTGAGCAATTTAGTGAGCTATATCAAAAGCAGTTTGATTTAACCGTGCCACAATGGCGAGTAATCGCGAACCTAGCTCAATACGGTGAATGCACTGCTAAACAGTTGTGTGATATGGCACAAATGGATAAATCAACGGTGTCCCGTGCAGTAAAGTCGTTATTAACAAGAAACCTTATCGCAGCAAAAGCGAACCCAACTGATAAACGCGCAAACTTGTTATCGTTATCAGAGGCAGGAGTAGGTTTTCATAAACAAATTGTTCCGTTAGCAAACGAATGGCAAGCAAGTTTAGTGAGTGAATTAGATAGCCAAGAAATTAAACAATTTATGAACACTCTTAGTAAGCTTTCCAATTACTTAAATAAAAATGTGTAAATCTGTAATCAATGCATTATAGCAATTGATTTAGGGAATCGATACGTATATGATAATGGCTATCATTTACAATTAGCAATTTGGATGTCTCCTGTTATGAAATTAGCGTTAAACACCGTGAAGACACTAGGTTTAAGCCTAGTATTAGCATCTACTTTTATTGCCCAACCTGTATTGGCAAATGGCCCAATTGGTGAGCACGTTAATCATCTAAAAGAAAATTTAAAAGATTACTCTGATGACGTTGAATGGATGATCAACAAAGTCGATGTCATGGTGAGTGATTACGAAATCAAAGGTGCTAAAGCTGTAAAAAGTGATGACCTAATCGAATACTGGGAATCAGTAAAGTTCCATAGTGCAATTGAAACAAACTATGTACCGGTTTATGCATCAATTTGGCAAAGTATTTATGGCATCAAAATGGCTATTGATGATAAAAAACCTGCAGCTGAGGTTCGCACTCATCAAAAGGCGTTGAATGCCGCCTTGTGGCAAGGTTTAGGAGCTGTTAAACTTGCCGCGGATTTCCAGCAAAAAGGCTTGTTAAAAGCTGTAAAAGCGACTGCTTCAGAAGAAATGACGCAAAGTGCTACCATCGATGAAATCAAACACAAATTAGACCGTGTTGTTGCAAAGTACGCAGAGCGTTTAAGCGATGAAGCAACACAAATCGTACATGATACTTACTTGCATTTATTCGAGGGTGTTGAAGGTACACTTATCGAAAAAGATGCGAAGTTAGTCGAAGTGCTCGAAAAAGATTTTAATGTAACCCTGCCAAAAGCGATTTCTGATAAAGGGTCTGTTGACCAAGTACGTGCAGTGGTTGTTGATATGCAAGAAAAGCTAGATCGCGCTAAGGTGTTATTAGAAGAAGCCGAAAAAGCTCGTAAGGATGTATTTTAGTGAAGCGTAGAACCTTTATTCAAGGACTTGCTGCGTTCGGGGTAGTAGGCGCAATGCCACTACCTCTTTCTCGTGCCTTCGCAGCCAGTGCTGCAAGCCCCGTTTCTGTAAAAGACTTACCCGCCCTTGAGGGTGACTTAACATTATATTTAGGCCGCGGCGAAGGCGGCTTGTACGAAAACGTACTGCAGTCGATCGAAAAGAATAATCCAAAATTGAATTTATCAATTCGCCGTGGTCCAACTGCTGCGCTTGGCAATATGATTGTCGCTGAAGCGAAAGCAGGAGTTAAACGTGCTGATTTATTTTGGGCTGTTGACTCAGGTGCGATTGGTTTAATTACCGACGCGGGTTTGGCTAAACCATTACCAAGTGATTTAGCAGCACAGTTACAGCCACAATTCCGTTACCCTGGTTGGGCACCGGTTACCGGGCGTATTCGAACTCTACCTTATAACACCAAGCGTCTGAGCAAAGATGATATCCCCGACAGTATCATGGCGATTGCTGACAGCGATTTATCAATAGGTTGGGCACCTGCTTACGCATCTTTTCAATCATTCGTAACGGCTATGCGTATTCTTGAAGGTGAAGATAAAACCGCTAAGTGGCTTAAAAAAGTTCAAAAACGTTCGAAAACCTACGCTGGTGAGCTTGGTGTAGTAATGGCAGTTGAACGTGGTGAAGTCGATATTGGCTTTGCAAACCACTATTACACATTACGACTTAAGTCAGGTAAACCAGATGCTAATCTTGACCTTGCTTTTACTAATCAAGATGCCGGTTGTTTAGTTAATGCATCAGGTGTTTTATCGTTAACAGATAACCCTAATGCGATGAATTTTATGCGTTACTTACTAAGTTCTGAAGTACAAGGTTACTTAGCCCGTGAAGCCTATGAAATTCCACTGATCCAAGGCATTGAACAACCAGCTGGCTTACCAGCATTAACGGATGTGTCACCGCCGAAAATCGATTTAACTCAATTGGCAGATTTAAGGCCAACACTCGACCTTATGCGCAGTAGCGGTGTTTTATAATGCGTATACCTGCTTCTTATCCCATGGCGCTGCTTGCAGCGCTTTTGGCGTTAGTGCCAGTTTATATTCTGATCACTTTAGCAAGTGATGCGACTGCTGTATTTGATAGTCATAACTTAAAAATTCTTGGTAACACCTTATCACTTATGGTGTTAACGGTAATAGGCTCTATTTTAATTGGCGTACCACTGGCGTTTATTAGTGCCTATGTTCAACTTCCTTTTAAAAAGCTTTGGCTTGTTCTGTTTGCTGCTCCTCTGGCAATCCCAAGTTATATTGGTGCGTTTACCTTGTATGCTGCATTTGGCCCTGGTGGTGAGATAAATCAGCTGCTCGGCTTCGAAACGCCGCCTATGTATGGGCTAACAGGCGCTGCCATTGTAATGACCCTGTATACGTTTCCTTTTGTAATGCTAACAACTCGATCATCTTTACTTAGCTTAGATGCCAGCATGGTTAATGCTGCACGTACTTTAGGTATGTCGATGACAATGAGTGTATTTAAAGTTATTTTACCTCGGGTTATCAATGGTATAGCGGCAGGCTCTTTACTGGTTGCGCTTTATACCTTATCAGACTTTGGTACACCGGCGATGATGCGTTTAGATACGTTCACTCGGGTTATTTATGTAGAATACAACGCTTTTGGTTTGAGTCGTGCGGCAATGTTATCGCTACAACTGATGGTTATCGTCGGATTTTTATTGTTTATCGAGTCACAAATTAAAACAGCTTCAGAACGCCATGGCCGTTCATTGATGTTATTTCCATCGAATGGTCAAAAAGTTGCGATGTTACTGACATTTTTACCAGTATTGCTACTTGCGATTTGTTTACCTTTGGCAATTTTTTCACTTTGGCTTGCCCGTGATGGAGTTGCAGATTTTGACTTCAGTATTGCTTGGCATTCAGCCTATGCATCGGGTATTGCTGCTATCGTTGCTGTTGTTGTTGCTGTACCTGTTGCTCATGCTGCCTTAAGCGGTAAAGCAGGGCGTATTATGGAGCGTGTAACTTATTTTGGATTTGGTATTCCGGGTATTGTGATGGGAACGGCATTGGTATATGGCGGTCTACAGTTGCCACTCTTTTATCAAACCTTAGCTCTATTAGTAATTGCTTATGTGCTGCGCTTTTTGCCGCTTGCAGTTGGCTCTGTAAGAACCAGTACTGAGCATCTAGATTCAAGTTTAATAAAGTCAGCACGAGTACTGGGTGCCAGCCCTCGTGAAGCATTTATGCGAATTACTTTACCCTTAACTATGCGCGGTATTATCGCAGGTGCTGCTTTGGTATTTTTAGAATCAATGCGTGAACTTGAAGCAACACTTTTACTTGGCCCAACGGGTTTTGAAACCCTTTCAACATATTTGTGGCGTGTTTATGAAGCCGGTTACTTTGGCCGTGCTGCTATTCCTGGTTTATTGTTGGTAGTGATATCAGCATGCGGCTTGGCTATAATGCTCTCTGGTGAAAAGCGCAGTCAATTAGAACATTAAGGATCAGTTTAATGCTATCAGTTAGTAAGCTGTCTATCGATTATGGTAGCAATCGTGTGGTAAGTGAACTTAACTTATCACTTGGGGAAAGTGAGATCCTCATGCTAGTTGGTCCAACTGGCTGTGGTAAAAGTACAATTTTACAAGCGCTAGCTGGGCTTATTCCTATTAGCGAAGGCGAAATAAATTTAGGTTCATGGCGAGCTACGCCAAAACTAAAAGTTCCCCCTGAAAAACGTAAAGTTGGAATGGTGTTTCAAGATTTTGCCCTTTTTCCACATTTAACTGTTGAACAGAATATTTGCTTTAGACTTAACGATACTTCTAAAGCCGATCATTGGATAAAGCTATTAGGTCTTGAAGCATTTCGAAATAAAAAGCCGGCAACCTTATCTGGTGGTCAAAAGCAGCGTGTCGCACTCGCTCGAACTCTTGCTCATGAACCAGACTTTGTTTTACTTGATGAACCATTATCTAACCTAGATGCAGCTCTAAAAGATACTCTTCGATGGGATATTAGAAATGCTTTAAAGGCTGCAGGTGTTCCCGCTATTTGGGTGACCCATGACCAAGAGGAAGCCTTATCTGTCGGTGACCGTGTAGGGGTGCTTAAAGAGGGGATAATTCAGCAAATTGATACTCCTGAGCGTTGCTTTAGCTTGCCAAGTAATCGTTTTGTGGCACGCTTTTTAGGTGAGGCAAGTTTCATTGCCGGTAATTGTGTAGGTGATACAGCCACAACAGATATAGGCAATGCACCAGCAATCAAAATAGATCATGATGCAGCAAAGGTTGATGTATTGTTGCGCCCTGATGATGTGCATCTAATTAATAATGCTAATACAAATAACGGTGAAGTGACCTGGGTACGTTATGAGGGGGGCAGCCGATTATGCGCTGTTAAACTGGCATGCGATACTGTGGTGACAAGCCGTGTGAGCCATGAAGTGATAGTGCGCCCGGGTGATGCTGTGCATGTTTCAATCAATACAACCCATCCACTTGCGGTTTACGCTGCTTAAATAAAACTTTGTGTGCAGGTCAAATTGGCCTGCATTTTTCAGAAAGCTTTCAGCTGTCAGCCCTCAGACGCGATGTAAAATCGCTGCGACTTCTTAACTTGCTAACTTTACTCTTGAAACTCGTAACTCATACCTACAACTATTCCCGGCTAAAGCCAGTCCTACGAAAGAATTTATCAGGTATTAGGTTCTAGGCTTTAGTTACAATGACGCGATGTAAAATCGCTGCTACTAGTAACTTTCTAACTTTACCCTTGCTCACTTTCCCCTAGTAGCTTTACTCTTGCAAACTTTCATCAAAACGTAAAAAGCCCGCCAGTAGGGGCGGGCTTTTGCTTTATAACAAGGTTAACTCGTTATTAGAATGTGTAACGTACACCTACACGCATTTCCCAAACTGATGCGTTGCTTTGTGTTGCAGTTTTACCATTGTTAGGGCTAAAGTTTGAGTAAACGTAACGACCTTGGTCATCGATTGATGTTTTAATCATACGGTTACCAACAAAGTTACCTTTCTTAAGTACACCCCAGTCATCGTTTAACATGTTAGTTAAGTTATCGATAACGAAGAATACTTCACCTTTGTGACCAGGCATGAAACCAGGTAACTCTTGAGTCATCTTGAAGTTAACTTTCGTGAACCAATCAGCGTTTTGGCTGTTACGGCCAACGATTTCACCGCGCTCAAGGCCTTGAGCAGAAATCCACTCGTTAAACTCATTAATTTCATCAGCAGTCATATCATAAACAACGTTAGGGTCATTTACTTCAGGGATATACATTAGCTGACGGCTACGGTTTGAGTTGCTATCACCCCAAACTTTGTCACTACCGTTATATGTGTAGCTGTAAGGTAGACCTTTGTACGTTTCACTGAATAGGTTGAAACGTGTGCTGTAACCATCAAACAACTCAGTTGTGTAACCTAATGTCATAGTAAAGCGATGTGGGATCTCGTAATCAGATGTGCGTGCACCCGGGTTAGTTGGATCGTATGTCGCCATGTTACCGTAGTTAGAGCTAGCTACAGAGCTAGTCATTGGGTTAACATCTGTCGAATCTGTGTAAGCGTAAGCTAGTTGTACGCTAATACCGTTATCAAAACGCTTGCTCATTGCAGCAGAAATGATATGAGACTCACCACTGTCGCCACTCACATTAGTAAGTAATAAGTCCCCGCTACGGCCTTCTTTAGACTTAAGAATTGGACGACCATCAAACGTTGTGTTGCCAGAATCTTGCAACGCGATGTCTTGGATAATTGCAGCATCTTTACGTTTAGTGAATAAGTAATCTAGAGAGAATACATACTCATCTTCAGTTGTGTATGTTGCACCTACTGAGTATTTCCACTCTGAAGGCATATCGAAGTCAGGGTCAACAGCATTTACAGATGAGTCACCCGCGCCAATTGTTGTATTAGCAACTTCATCAAACATATCTTGTGGCACTTCGTAACCTGGTGTACCACCATTCACTGTCGGTGTATTGAATAAATCAACATCTTCACGGTAAGTACCAATGTTTGTGATACCGTCGTTAGAGTATGAGTTAGATAACCAAACATTCGGGTTACCACCAGAGAATAGGCCAACACCTGCACGTACTTCTAATGCATCTGTTGCATACCATTCAAAACCAACACGTGGTTGAATTAAATCGATACCGTCGAATGTTGCTTGGTTACTAAAACCATAACGATTAGTGAAGTTTTCATTGTAGTTAGGATTGTCGTCACTTGTGTATTTGTCGTAACGAAGACCAAATGTTAATGTCGCATCTAAATCTGTGAAGCTGTACTCATCTTGAACATAGAAAGTGTGTTGAGCATATGAGAAGCTTGCAGCAGCATCAGTTGGGTTGTTAGTACCAGCAGCATTGTTATAGTAAATACGTGCAGCTTGACCAGCTTCAAAATCATCTACAGAATCAAAACGCCACTCACCTTGAGTTTGCTGTACGAATTGGTTAAATACGTCTAGCTTTTCGTACTCATAACCACCAGTAATCGTATGTTGATCAAGGTAATATGTACCAGCAACTTTTACAGTTGTTGTTTCATAGTCTAGGTCGTTTGATTGACGAGAGTCATCTGGACCGATATAGATAGTACCACCACCAGCAGCATCAATTTGCATTTCACCAAAGCTGCTCGCTGCATCTAAAGACTGTACTGTTGCATCTAGCTCTGATTTACCAATACGAACTTCAGTAGAGAAGTTGTCTGACCAATCTGAGTAAAGTGAACCGATGATTGATGTAAACTCAGCACCTTGCTTGAAGAAATGGTTTTCTAAAGCTACTGTATCGCTGTATGCATCTGATTGAGATAGCGTGAAAGCATCATTATAGTTATAGATTATGTTTGCACGGTGATCGTCGTTGATGTTCCAGTCTAACTTAACTAAGATTTTTTCATCTTCAACTGGTGCGCTTGATGGCATGCCACCTGCGTCATAACCGTAAACATCTTGAGCAATTTGTTGTACACGAGCTACGTCTGCAGCTGAAACACTACCTGTATTTAAACCGCCGTATTCGTACTGTTTAACACCTTCAACTTTCTCATAAGATGTGAATAAGAAAAGGTTATCTTTGATTAGTGGTAAACCAACGTTGAAGCCGTAACGTTTTTCAGTATAATCACCGTTATCGTAGTCTTCACCTTCGATTTTATCGCCTTTCATTGAATCATTTGTGTAATCGAAGAAAACACCACCGTGTACTTCGTTACCACCAGATTTAGTAACAGCATTGATATTACATGATGTGAAACCACCATATTGAACATCAAAAGGCGCTAGTTCAACAGCTACTTGTTCGATTGAATCGAAAGAGAAAGGAGCACCGATTGTTGGGTAACCGTTTGAGCTTAGACCGAAGTTATCGTTCATACGAACGCCGTCTAGCGTTAAGCTGTTGAAACGTGGGTTACCACCACCACAGTTGATTGAACCACGGCTATCATCGATTGTTACACGTGGGTCGATACGAATGATATCTTTTAAGTCACGGTTGATAGCTGGTTGGTTTTCTAAATCTTCAAGTGTGAAAGTCGCAGCAGGACCTGTACCACCAGACATACGGCTGATAGGACGACCTGTAACAACGATTTGTTCGATGTCTGATTGCGGCTCTAACGTAACATTAACAGGGTAGTCAGCACCAACTTGTAGGTTAATGTTGTTGAAAGTTTGATCTGCAAATACGTCAGAATCAACAACAACGCGGTAAGGACCACCTACGCGTAGGCCTTTAGCTGTGAAGTAACCCGCATCGTTCGTTTCAGTTTCTTTAGTTGAACCTGAAGGTAAGTGAACGATAGTAATCTTAGTGCCAGCAGCAGGGTTGCCGCTAGGACCTTTGATTTGACCCTTGATAGCAGATGTTGTTTCATTTGCTAACGCTGCACCACTCACACCAACACATGCTGCAATAGCAAGTGATAGAGCTGTTTTGCGGAGTTGGATTTTCATTATGTTATTTCCCGTGTTAGAGGTTATGTTTCATTTATAGTTTGCTGTCAGTTGGCATCTTAAGTGCCTTTACTAACGGTTTTGCTGATTTATCAAATAAACTATTTAATAAACCGGCCAATCTTATCCCGCCTTGCTGTAGGCGAGTTTTAACAATTGGTAAGTTTTTATAGATATAACTATAACTTACGTTTGTTTCATTTTCTTTATAGATTGAATTTGCAATATTATGTGATTCGATTAACCAATCGCTTGGTGAACTGGTAAGGTAGTCCATTATCAACGCTTGATTTGTTGTATTTATAAATTGCGCAAATTCAGTATAGGACAAATTTTCATTTTCAATGAGTTTTGAGTCCCATAGGCTATGTAAATTGGTATCTTGCCCGAAGAATGTGACAGAAATATTGTTGCCGCCACGATCTTCACTGCGACCTGCATGGAATGGTTGGTGACTATCACCAACAAGATGAACTAAAAAGCGTAAAGCAAACTGTTTTTCTGCAAGGGATGCTTTTTGGTTTTGTAAAACTGAAATTGAATATTCCATCCCTTCAAGGATGTCAGACACTGTGTCTTTATTGTGGTGGGCATGAGAGTCGAAATGGGGATCAGCATCACCCTCTTTGAAATTGATGTAATGCCAGCGAGATGACTTTTTTTGCCAAAATTGCTCAGGGGCAGAGCGCATTTCATCGGCCCAAGTGGCAATTTGAGGGAGTGACTCGCCATCAAGTAAAGGAATTAATGCTTGCCTCGTGGTGTCAGTAATATGCTTAGATGCAATTTCACCAACAATACGATGACCATTTTGTCCCCATGCATTAGCCGGAGTACTTAACACCGCTGAAATAACAGGTGTCGATAACAGCAACATCTTTATTGTTTTTTGTAACATTGACTCAGTGTCCAAAAATGAATGTGCCCTGAAGCACGATTACTTAGTGCTAATTCTCCTGAATTTTAAAACAAATAGAAAGGACTCAATAAGATTCATAATTTCTTGTTCATATATGTTTAAAAACAATGGGTTATTTATTTCAGGTAAAATTACCTGTTGTAATAAGTAAGAATAATTGTTCAAATAGAGGCAAGGGTGCGTTGTTGGCTATAAAAATTGAATTTAAGAACAATACTAATAAAAAAATCTTTGATTGTTACATTTTTGTTTCTGTCGTTTGGCTTGTTTTGTTTTGTGGGAATTTTACAAGCAAATAAGCCTATATCTGATATCGATACGTTTATTGAAACTTCTTTTCAATGTGATACTAAATCTGAGGTTAATCTTAATGAACTTGTCGTATATTCATCTGGTAAACGGCTAGCTGAAGATGTCGCGTTTTCATTATGTCAAGACGACACTATCAGTAAGCAATATGGCAAGGTTACCTCTTATTGGGGTTACAAGACATCTGATACAGTTGAGTTTTTGGGTAAAGGATTAGCAGATTTGATCCTTGCAAAAGAAAACTTAATTAACGCTTTTATGGCAGAATCAACTTACAACTATAAAGCCGTTGTTGGTTTTCCTGATTACACCGCCTACTTTATTTCAAGCAAAGAAAAGCCGCGGCTAGATAAAAGTTATTTTCTTGACAAACGAATTGGACTTTTAGATTACCCTACAAGCCGTTCTGGTCATATTTTGCCAAAACAGTTGTTCAAAAAGTTAGATATAAATTTAGAGAACTTAGACATTATCTATGCTGGCTCTCATTCAGAGCTGAGAGAATTACTAGCAAGCGGTAAAGTTGATCTAATTTCTTCTTATTGGCAAGACATAGACCAGCAACGTTTTTCAATCAATTATATTACTCCCATCAGTGACAACATTAGTGGCAGCCGTTGGTACCTTAAAATGCAAGACGAAAACACAGATCTTCTCTGTGCTGTTCAAAAACGTTTAATTGATTTAGCGCATGAACAAAATTCTCATTATTTCAATCACGTTCAATCATTCTTTAACTGTAAAACGCAACACTCGATGCGAATAAATGCTGAGGTAAACAATGCTACCAATTAGAGTAAAGCTAATTTATGGTTGTTTATTCTTCGTTATTTGTCTGGTCTTATTTGGTAGCTATATTATTGCAAAAGCGGTTAAGTCAACAGAGAATAATCAATTAAGCTTGGCAAATATAGAGAAGCGAATCGCCTTAGATTTAACGCATTTAAACCTTCCTGATGACTTTTTAAAGCATTCTGGTAGTAAAGAGGCTGTTATTGACTACCTTGCTAAGCTTAATTCGCAGCTCAAAGAAACCCCGATTTTTGTTTATTCCATCGAAGGAATTACAGAGTTTCCAGCAAGAGCTGATCTGATTGAAAAGCAACTTCAAACACCACAAAAAGTTTTTACTATTAGTTTTGTTATTAATAACAATATTTTAAATAAAAATGATATTGCAGTATTTATTTTGGTATGTTTGTTTTCACTTGCGATTAGTTATTTAGTCTTCTTAAATGAACGCACAAAATTACAAGTTGCAAAACAACTTCCCGAACCTGAACCGAATAGTAAAACAAAACCTATTTTGATTGTCGATCTTCAAAATAAAACATTGGCAGCGAATTGTAGCCCTGATAAACCTGTTGCATTAGCCAATAAGCCGTTATGTTTTTATTTGGCTTTGGTTGAGTTTTGTACTGAAAATCCTGATGTAGTGCTCAATCAGAATAAGGATGTTCCTGAAGAGTTACTTACACTTGCTAATAAGTATTTTTACCGGTTAGTTGAATTAGGTCATACAGTCCGTAAAAGACCAAATTTTACCAATAGTTTAGAAAAAACCTTGAGTGAAATCCGCGCTGCGCTTGATGATGTTTGGCAAGATCAACCAGAAGTTAAAGATGTTTATTACCCACCGAAAGCGCATGGTGAAGGTTCGCGTTCACGTTTACATCATTATGGATTAAAGAACATAACGTTAGAAAATATTGAAGTGATAGGTAAGTAAAACTAAAAAAGGGAAGTCATTGACTTCCCTTTTTACTTTTAATTTGTTTATTTAGGCGCGAAATCGGCCGCTTTAACAGGACTATTTTGCTCAAAGAAACGTTTTAATGCCTGTGCGTCAGTATCATCTGTACTGACAAAGCCTTCTTTGTTTGTAAGAGTAGGGTAGCCATCACCACCTGAGGCGTTGTAGCTGTTAATACTCATACGATATGTTTTAGTCATATCAAGTGGTTTACCAGCAATTTTAACATCAGCTAATGTGTCGTTTTCACGCTTAAAGCTTAATTTATAATATTGTAAGTAAGCACCTGAATCAGGTGGGAAAGAAGTCACAACAGATAGGTAATCAAATAATGCTTTCCCGGTCATATCAATATAGGTGATACGGTTTTTAAAAGGGTGAACTTTTAAAATGTCTTTATAGCTCACATCGCCAGCTTGAATGCTATCACGAATACCACCGCCACTTATTATACCAAAATCAGCACCAACAGATTGCATTTGTGCAGCAATTATTACCCGTGCTAGGTTTACTTGCTCGTAACGAACTTTGTTACGGTCACCCTCTAGCTTTTCATCAACTGCACCAATCTTTCCAGCAATTTGCGCTGCCCCTTTTGCTTGATAAACAGCAAGTACATCTTGTAAGTTTTTGTTTGGTTCGATGTAATCAGCTGCCAACTTTTTATTGCCGTTTTCATCATTGATATAAAGGTTTACCGGAATAAGCGCGTAATTAAGTAGTGTTAGTTGACCATTTTCTAATTTGAATTCAGCTTTACCAACATATTTACCCCACTCATGTGCTTGCATGATCCAAGTACCATTTTGTTGATCTGGCTTACACTCTTTGCCTGGTATAAAACTCTCATCTGCGACGTTGGCCTCTTTCATACATACCGGTTCTTGTGAATGTCCACCAACAATTATGTCAAGTGTACCCTTTGGTAGGTTACGAGCCATTGTTACATCACCCGGTGCATTAATGCCAAAGTTTGCATCAACATAATGGCCCATGTGTGTAACTGCAATAGTGATATCAGGGTTGTATTGTTTATCGATTTCAGGAGCTAGCTTTGCTGTAACTGCTGTTGGGTCTTTAAACTCAAGGTTGCCAATATATTGAGGGTTACCTATTTTAGCTGTATCTGTGGTTGTTAAACCGATTACGGCTATTTTTAGGCCATTCTTCTCAAAGATCTTATATCCTTGATAACGTGTCTCGCCAGTTGCCTTATCTATAATATTGGCAGATAAAAATGGGAAGTTAGACCATTTTTGTTGTTGATCAAGTACTGCCAGTGGATTATCAAATTCATGATTACCTATAGCCATGGCATCATAACCAATGATAGACATACCTTTAAAGTCAGGCTCTGCATGCTGTAAGTCAGACTCAGGAATGCCTGTATTGATGTCGCCACCTGAGAGTAATAATACTGCATGACCTTTTGCTTTAGCATCAGCTCTTAATTGATCAATTAAGGTCTTACGAGCTGCCATACCATACTCACCTTGCTCATTGTGCCAAAAGCGACCATGGTTATCGTTTGTATGGAGTAATGTGAGGTATTGTACTGAATCAGTGTGAGTAGAAGAGCTGCAAGCCGCTAAGGTAAGCAGTAAAAAAGAAGATAAAAAAAAGCGCATAATTGTTTGCCTGTTAAAAGCAGTAGTTAATTAAGCGCTTAGTTTAAACGACTTATATTTAAATTAAATGTCTTTTATAGATTTTTATTGCTATTTTCGGTATTCAATTGTCCAGTCGCAGCGAGTTGCCTACGAATTAACTCTTGTTCTGCATAATGTGATTTTTGATGGTTATTACCAACCATCCAGTTTAAGAAGCTCGCTGGTAATTTACTATACGGCTCACCTTGGTGTAAGCCAAAATCGCATATTGCGTTTTCTTCATTCGCCATGGTTTATTCCTGTGTGTTCTTTGTTGTCATGCAAATACTAACAAACTCAGTCTATTTGATAAGACGATTTTGATTTAAGATTTATATTTTTTATAACCATAATGAATACGCAGTGTAAATAAATGTAACTAACTTGTAATTGATTTGGCGCGTTTTGTGTAACTATTTTGTTTGCTATTTAAGCGCCTAGCGTTTTTGTTTAGTCTTGCTGCAGTTTTAGAATAAAAATATCAGGAAAGATAAAAATGAAAAAATATTTAATTGCCTCTGTACTTTGTGCAGCAAGCTACAGCGCCAACTCAACTATCATTGAAATGCAAACTAACCAAGGCACGATTACAGTTAATCTATTTGATCAACACACCCCAATAACTGTAGAAAACTTTTTAAACTATGTAGAAGAGGGCACTTATAATAGTAGTGTCATTCATCGCTCTGTTGAGAATTTTGTTTTACAAGGCGGAGGATTTAAATTTGATTCTGATTTTAAAGCTATTGAAACAAATGATGCGATAAAAAATGAGCCTAAACTATCTAATGTGAAAGGCACCATTGCGATGGCTAAGCAAGGTGGTAATGCAAATAGTGCAACTAGCCAATGGTTTTTCAATTTAAAAGACAATAGCGCTAATTTAGATCTTCAAAATGGTGGTTTTACTGTGTTCGGCCAAATTACAGCTGAAAGCCAAATGGTGTTAGATAAAATCACTGAACTCACACACTGTGGTGATATTCCTGTTGTTGGTTTGAATAACGATCAATGTCCAACAGATACCTCAGGCTTTAATGGTGAGAATTTAGTAACTATTAATAGTGTGGTAATTCTTGACGATGATCCGAACTCTTCTCAATTATTAAAACCAAAAGAAAACACGCTGATCAAACAAGATAAGCCTTCAGGTGATTTAGACAGTGGCTCAGGTGGTAGTATGGCGTGGATGCTGTCTTTACTAGCTTTGTTTGGCTTTTGTCGTCGTAAATAATTCCAACCAACAAAGTATACCCAAACCACCTCAAGATGCGAGTTTCAGTTGGAATTAAAAGCGATTTAGGCAATGCATTGATTGCAAGTAATAGTGGTTCTATTGTTAAAATCAATAACGCAGTATAAATCGCTTTTAAACCAACCCTTTGGGCGCTTCACAGGCACTTACTCTCATCGTTGTTACTTCTTAAAAGGGGATGCCATTCTTGCAAAGTAACGCCTTGATATTAAGCTCCTGTGAAACGCTGAATTCTGCATCTTGAGGTGGCTTGGGTATATATAAGGCGCTTAAAAGCGCCTTATTTCTTAGTATTACTGAGTATTAAAAGATTGTTATTAATATCAGTACCCACATAATCAGCATAATAAAGCTACTGATAACAAAGCTATAATATCTAGCCTTTAACGTATTAGAGGTTAAATGTATAAAGCTATGGATTATGCGCAAAACGACATAAGCCCAAGCAAAGCCAACAAAAACAGTACCTACAGCATTTAGTTGTAGTGCAGTTAAACACGCAATAAAAAACAGTACAGGCATTTCGAACTGATTTATAAAGTTACGATCTGCAACACGCACGTGCGCACCTGCTTTTTCTAAATCCATTGTAAGAAAGTCTTTCATTTCTATGGTTTTTTTCTTAGCCGCGCTAAAGCGGCGCTTGCCCATAATGTACATTACTATGAATGTAAGTAATACCTGAGTAAACATCGCTACGATTAGCCACTTTTCCATAACTCATCCTTTTATATTGTAATTATTATGATTATTAGCCTTTTGCATTGCTTTTTCACAATGTGTTACAAACTTTTAGTGTTAGTCTGTTAAAAAGCATTGAATTGCGGCTGATGAAAATTCATCATAAATAAAAATTGATTCAATATCTAATGGATACATAATAATGAAAAAAATAATGGGCCTTAGTGCAATCGCATTTGCTGTATTAGCTGGGTGTTCTTCAACATCTACTATGACTTCATCTACAGCTAATAGCAGCCTTATACCTGATTCTTTGGTTGTCAGTCCAAATGATGCCCGAGAATATAAAACACTAAAACTAGATAATGAGATTGATGTTATTTTAATCTCAGATCCGAGTGTAGAAAAGTCAGCAGCTGCACTTAGTGTTGGTGTCGGTTTACTACACGACCCTATGTCGCAACAAGGTATGGCACATTATCTAGAACATATGCTTTTCCTAGGTACAGACCGCTATCCTGATACCAAAGGTTATAGTGATTTTATGACCAAAAACGGTGGTGCGCACAACGCTTACACTTGGTTAGATATCACTAATTATATGTTTAAAGTGAATAACGATGCCTATGATGAAGCTTTAGACCGCTTTTCTGACTTTTTTAAAGCACCTAAGCTTTACCCTGAATACACTGATAAAGAAAAAAATGCGGTTAATGCTGAATGGTCAATGCGCCGTGAAATGGACTTTTTTGGACAATTTAAATTAGCACGCAAGATGATGGGAGACCATCCTGCAAACCGTTTCTTAATTGGTAACCTAGAAACGCTAGGTGATAAAGAAGGCAGTGATTTACATAAAGAAACGGTTGCTTTTTATAATAAATACTATTCATCTAATATCATGAAAGTGGCGATGATTTCTAACCGTCCGCTAGCTGAAATGGAAGCAAAAGCTAAACAGTATTTTGCAGATATCGAAAATAAACATATCGAAAAACCAACAGTAACAGATAAACTTGATTTTGATAAAGCCGGTGGCAAACGTGTTTACTATTCACCAAATGAAGACGTAAAACAATTACAACTTGAATTTACGATCACCGATAACAGTTCACAGTTTGCAGTTAAACCTAATCGCTTTGTGTCTTACTTGTTAAGTAATGAAATGCAAGGCAGCCCGGCACAAATATTACGTGATAAAGGCTGGGTATCACGTTTATCTGCTTCTGATGCACCTACACAATATGGTAACTACGGCAGCTTAACAGTAAGTATTGAACTAACTGACGCCGGCATGCAAAACCGTGAAGAAATTGTTGCTATGGTAATGCAGTATATTGCGTTAATTAAAGAGCAGGGTGTTGATAGCAAGTATTTTAATGAAATTCGTACTTCGTTAAACAATGAGTTTCAATTTCTTGAAAAAGGTGATGAGTTTGGCTATGTAAGTAACCTTACTGATAGTATGCAAAAGTTCCCAGTGAACAACGCAATTAATGCACCTTACTATTATGCAAAGTTTGATGCTGACGCTGTGCAAAACGTGCTTTCACAGTTAAACGAAGAGACGCTACGTATTTGGTATATTTCAAAGCAAGAAGAGACAGACTCGCAGCTACATTTTTACGATGGTAAATATCGTATTGAAGATATCAGCGACGAAGAAGTTGCAAGCTGGAATAAACCGAGCGAATACCCTTTAGCTTTACCTACTGTAAACCGGTTACTGCCAGAAAGTTTTGCTATTAAGACCGCGGAATTTAAACAGCAAGCACATCCTAAACTGGTCTTTGATAAGCAAGGTGTCAAAGTTTGGCGCCAAGCAAGTCAGCAATTTGCTGAGCAACCTAAAGGGCTTGTTGAAGTTTACATTAACACACCTGATGCATTAGTTGATGTAAAAGCACAGGTGCTTTACTCAATTTGGGCTGATCTGTATAACTTAGAGCAAAGTAAATTAAGCACTGAAGCGGCTGTAGCAGGTATGAGTTTGGGGTTACAGCCAAGCAATGGTCTTATATTATCACTGAGTGGTTTTACTGATAAGCAGGACGTATTATTGGCTCAGGCGCTTGAAAATCTGACTTTAAATGTATCAGAAGATGGTTTTGCACAAGCGATTGACCGTTATAAGCGTGATTTACTAAATCAACAAAAGCAATTTCCTTTCTATCAAGCATTTGGTGAATATTCTAAGCTAACACGAAGTGGTAAATTTGATACCGAAACCTTAATTGCGGCGGCAGATACGCTAACTCTTGATGATTTTATTGCTATTAAGAAATCAACTCTTGCTGCAAATGATTTACGTGTATTCACGTTTGGTAACTACAACCAAAATGATGTTGAATCTATTGCTAATAAGCTAACAGCTATATTACCTAAGGCTCATAAATCTACTGAGTTTGCTCGCAGCAAAGCCTGGTTGCCACAAATAGGTGAACGTATTGTATTGCAAAAGGATATTGATGTAGCTGATGTAGCGATTATCGATATGGTTGTTCATCCAACACCGGGTTACAAGCAAAAGGCTCAAGCGCAAGTGTTACAAAGCCACTTCAGAACGATTGCTTTTGATAAGCTTCGTACCGAAGAGCAGCTTGCTTATGCTGTTGGTGCGTTAGCCCGTCCGATTGAAGATTACTCTGCACTAGGTCTTTATATCCAAACACCAGTTAAAGGCCCTAAAGAAATGCAAGCACGCTTTGATGAGTTTAAAAAGCAATACGCAGTAGAGCTTGATAACATGACAGAAGAAACATTTTCACAACTTAAAAATGCAACGCTGGTATCTTTAAAAGAGCAACCTAAGAATCTAAGTGATGAAATGTCACCACTTATCACAGATTGGTATCGTGAAAACTTTAACTTTGACTCTAAAGAAAAGCTTATTGCTGAAGTTGAAAAAGTAACCTTGGCTGATTTGAAAGATTATTACAAGAAAACCATGCTGAACAGTGAAGCACCACGCTTGAACATTCAAATGCGTGGTAGCAAGTTCGCTGATAAGCCATTTGCAGATCTTAAAAATCAAACAAAAGTTGAAAACTTAGAAACTTATTACAAAGGAATTAAATTCCAAAAGTAACTTATTAGTTGATAAACAAAAGCCCAAGCAATTGCTTGGGCTTTTTAATTTAGGCGATGAACAAAAACCCTATAAATGCAGCGGTTGCCGCCAGTAAGGTGTAAGGTAATTGAGTAACCACATGGCTGACTAAGTCACACCCTGAGCCTTGTGCAGCAAGTACTGTGGAGTCAGAATAAAAGCATGCTTGACTACCAAACGATGACGCCGACAACAAAGCACCAATTACTAGAGGAATGTTGGCATCAATTGCATAAGCCAGTGGCATCACAATTGGAATAGTTACTGCGAAAATCCCCCAGCTAGAACCCGTTGCAAAAGCAAGTACTGCCATTGCTAAAAACACCACGGCAGGTAGGTATTGTGCTGTCATATAAGGGCTTAAAGTATTAATGACATATTGCGGAAGCATTAATTGGTCACACACATCTTTAAATATAAAGGCCGCAACGACAGTACCAATTGCTGGGATCATACTTTTAAAACCATCTAACATACGCTCCACTAGTTCTGACAATGTCATTAGTTTTTGCAACATATAGAACGGTAACACCACAGCAAAGGTTGCAAGCAATCCTTTATATACGTCAATGTCGAAATAAACAGTAAACGCAACAAGTAAAATAATCGGCACTAAAAAGTTATAGAGTTTGCCATTGGATGCTGCTGTTTCAAAGTTCTCTTCTGCGGCTTTAACAGCGTATTCATCCGCTGTTTGTACATCGGTGTATTGGCTATTTGAGATCTCGATTTGATTATTCATTGCACGTAGTTGTGCCTTTTTCATCGGCCCAAAAGCAGGGATCACATTTAAGCTGACAAGCAATACAACAAGTACTGCAAACCATGCGTACAACATATAAGGGATTGCTTCGATGTATACGGCAATACCTTGGCCTTCTGCTGCAACATTGTTATCGACTAATAGGCCACCAAAAAATACCGCCCATGTAGAGAGTGGTACAAGAACACAGATAGGTGCGGCAGTTGAGTCAACAACATAAGCTAGCATTTCGCGGCTAATTTTAAACTTATCGGTGATACGCTTCATGGTTTCACCAACCGTTAATGCATTGAGGTAATCATCGATAAAAATAATCACACCTAACACAAAGGTCATTAGCAAAGATGAGCGTTGACCTTTGGCAAACTTTAACGCTAATTCAGCAAATGCACTTGCTCCACCGGTTCTTACCAATAAGGCAATCAAGGCACCAAACCCGCCACAGACTAAAATTAGCCAGGCAATGGTTTCATCCTGCATCACTTTTAACGATATATCAGCAAAGTTTGACAGTATAGCTGTTGGCCCAAGCATGGCTAAACCAAACAAAGCTCCAACAAGTAAAGATAAAATAGGGCGGCGTAAAAACACGGCCAAAACAACCACCAATACTGGCGGTAGTAAACTTAACGCAGAAGGTTCTTGCATTATATTTTTCACACAGTTAAGCAATGCGAGATTGCTTACAGAAATCCGAAGTCTATCGACTCAAGTAACTGCTTTACGCGAACACACTTTTATGGACCCTGTAGGGAAAGTGCCTGCGTTGGCTGGCGCCAGACAGTATAGAGGGTATACTGCTTTTGTTTTGCCCAAAACATCGAAAGAAAAATAATCTTGAATATAAATTTAGTCAATAAGAATTTTTATTGCGATGATAATTATTTTACACTCTTCAACGGTGTTACTTTTTTAATTTAATTAAGCAAGGGTTTATGGCATTTTCAGATACATACAGACTCAGTAGTCACGCGGTTATAACTAACAACCAAGGTCAAGTGCTATTACTTAAAGCTAATTATGGTCAAAAAAGTTGGGGATTACCTGGCGGCGCTTTAGATAAAGGCGAAACAATTCATCAAGCGTTACTTCGCGAATGCCAAGAAGAGCTTAATAGTGAGGTAGATATCGCTTATTTAAGTGGTGTTTATTATCACACTGCATTTAATTCTCATGCGTTTATTTTTCGAGCATATCTGCCTAATGATGCCCAGATAGTGTTGAGTAATGAGCATACTGAGTATGCTTATTTCGCCATTGATGAGCTCTCAGCAGTGCAAAAAGAGCGTGTTTTAGATTGTCTTAATTTTACCAATGATGTGGTAAGTAAGGTATTTTAATATATGACGAATATATATTTACGTGCTGGCCTGCCTGATGATGCGGCATTTATTGTTGAGCTTTTGAACCAAGTAACATTTTTAGAGCATATCGGAAATAAAAATATAAATACACCAGCACAAGCAGAGCATTATATTCAACAAACCTTTATAAATAGTCACCAGCAATATGGCTTTGGTAGTTATATTGTCTGTTTAGCTAATGGTACACCGGTTGGTATGGTGGGGCTGTTTCAGCGTGATGCATTAGCTATTCCTGATTTAGGGTTCGCGTTGTTAGCCAACTATGAAGGTAAGGGCATTATTACATCGGCAGCTAGGTTGTTGATGGCCAAAAAACACGTATTAGATCTTGGGGTGCTTGCAGCAATAACCTCGCAAACAAATATTGGCTCGCAAAAGGTACTACAAAAACTAGGCTTTGAGTTTATAGGCGATGTCATCATTAACGATGACAATCAGCCACTTAAACTCTTACTAAATAGCAAGCTTTGACACTTCGTTTGCAACTTGTTTGTTAACCTTTAGCCAAGTTGACTCAAGGGTGGCTACAAGTCCCTCGTAATCACTTGCTTGTAAAGGTGTAAGCTCATTGAAGTAATTGACCGCCTTCAACTTTCTGCCAGATTCAGGAGTTGTATAGTACAAGCGCCAAAGCCCTGCAATATTGGCATTACCTTGCTCATCACCGTTAAAGTGATGTAGCTCATACTCTAATTCATAAAAGCTTTGCTGGTCTAAATCGGTGATCACAGGTAAGCCTTTTATAACCATCCAATTATCAAGCTCAGTGTAAAGTTGTTGATGAGCACTGGCAGTTAACATCAAATCAGGAGATTCACTCCATAAATGATAGTTAGCAGCATTCACTCTGTTGTTATCAAGCACCATGGCGATACCACGATTATTTAGCGCACCACGTAACTTTACTGTGTTAATTCTGAGCTGAGCTTGGGTATTCTCCGCTAAGCGTTGCATTGCCACTATCGGCTGCGAAAATTGATAATACTCAATGGTTGAGAATGAAGTTTGGCTACAGGCCGAAAGTAACAGCACTGATGCAATTGAAGCACAGAGTTTAAAGTTCATTATTGTTTCCTCGGCGTTGGATCTGCAGGTAGCTCTTTATCAAAGATCAACATATTCGGTTGCTGGTTTAAACCACGTGTAAGTGGTTGTAGCTCTTCACTTAAACGTTTAAATTCAGACAAGGTTGTTTGTAATTGCTCATGGAATGTTGATCCTTGTTCGTAACTTGCCATAGTTTTTTCAAATTGCTTCATTGTCTTATCGAACTGTTGCATGCTTTTGGTCATCTCAGCAAAGTTGCGATTAATATCACCCGGTAAGTCTTGAGTATCTTGTTTATTAAGCAATTCACGCATGTCATGTGCAAGTGCTTGGTATTCTGCAAAGGTCGTTTGCATTTGTGCCAAACTGTCTTCGATTTTGAGATTATTGACTTTATTTAATACATCAGAGACTTGATCAGCAATGACGGTAATTCCACTTGAAACACTCGGGAATACTGTATAGTCAGCAATAGTTGTTAATTCTGCAGGTTCAGCATTATCATAAATGTCCAAGTCCACATACACTGCACCTGTTAATAAGTTTCCTGGCTTTAATGAGGCTCTTAAACCACTTTTAATCCAGCCATCTAAACTTGACTGCCAGAACTCTCTGGCTGCAACATTGTCATGGTAGAGTCTTCCATACTCAATTTTAATCAGCGCTGGCACTGCAGTGTTATCGACCCTAAAGTGGGCTGGTTTGCCATTTATAATGACATTTGCAGGTGCTTCAACAACAGTACCGATGCGCATCCCTCGATATTCAACTGGCGCACCAGGACGTAATCCACGAATTGATTGTTCAAAGTCAATTAGATAATAATCAAAGTCATAAAATCGCTCTTCAAGAGCAGCTTTGTAGCTATTACTTAGTGAGAAGCTATAGCCATTTGTGGCAATTTCCCCTGGTTTCTGTTGCTCAGGAATACCAACAGAAATCCCTCCTTTAAGTAACTTACTCAAAGAGCCCGTATTGACATTAATACCATCAGCAGACAAATCAATTTGTATACCTGAGTTAACCCAAAAGATAGAATTAAGCGTGATCAGGTTTTGATAAGGCTCATTAATGAAAATACCATATTTCATGGCTTGATTTTTCCAATCAAAAGTAGCCGTTTCTATTTGCCCGATTTTGTAATCCTTAAAATAGATACCTGTACTCACATCGAGCACTTCAGCGTTATAGCCATGGAGGATAAAGCGACCTCCTTTTACATCATTGGCAATTAGCGCAGGTTCATCTTGTAGTTCAAATCGCTCGGATGTTTCTTTACTTTCGCCTGGAGCAAACTCCAGATAAACACCCGACAATAGGGTACTCATCCCACTAATACCGGTATCATCAATGCGAGGTTTAACAACCCAAATTTTCGCATCATCCGTTAAAAGGTCTTCATAGTGTTTATCTATTTGTGCTCGTGCAATTACACTATCTTGTTCATCTGAGAGTCTTACATGGTCAATTTGACCAATTTTTACACTGCGTACCTTTATTTCTGTTTTGCCTGCGATAATACCTTCAGCATGGGGCATTTTGATAAAGATTGTTGTACCTTTATTTGCTTGGTATTGATACAGCATCCATGCGCCGATTAATAAAGCGATTACAGGAATAATCCAGATTGCCGATATGTTTGGCGCTGTTTTTATATTTGCTTTTTCGCTCATGCCAAGGTCTCTTGTTTTACTTTATTTAAGTTATTAGGGGAATCCCACAATAAACGTGGATCAAATGCATGGGCTGCCAGCATCTGGCAAATCACCATTGTTGTAAAGAATATAGTACCTATACCAGGCGTTACTGACATCAAATTTCCTAACTGTACTAAGGCTACTAAAATTGCCACAACAAATACATCGATCATTGACCATTTTCCAATAAATTCAGTCAATTGATAAATTCGTGTGTAGCTTTTGGTTTGTCTGTTTGCCGGCTGCATCACCATAAAGCATAAAAAACTCAAAATGAGAGCTTTTGCAAGTGGTACGACAACACTCGCTAAAAAGATGATCATTGCGATAGGATAAGAACCACTATTCCACAAGATCATCACCCCACCAATTATGGTAGAGGGGGTTTCATCACCTAGGCTAGTGGTGTACATGATTGGGTAAATATTTGCAGGTATATAGCAGGCAACGGAAGTGATCAGCCATGCTGCCGCTTTTTGTACACTAAAAGGGTTACGAGTGTATGTTTTAGATTCACAACGAGAACAGATTTCACTGTCGCATAGTTGACCACATACATGACAAGCCCTAAGGCCTTGGTCGATTGCACGAGTATTCGGCTTGATTTGCTCTATAAAAACAGGCTCTTTGAGTTGATACCATAGATTTTGTTTATTGAGCTTAGCAGTAGTGGCAATATAACTAATAACAAATGCGCCATAAGCCCAAAAGCTCACACCGAATTCAATATCAGCCATCGACATTATTTTTACCATACTGACCATGACACCAATTAAAAATATTTCTGACATAATCCAAGGCTGCAGTGCAAATGTTGTTTTTAAGAGCCTTTTCCCCCATTGATAAGGGAGTATCTTAAGTAACCCTAAATGTAATGGGATTATCAGCACAAGCAGTAACATAGGTAAGCCTATGATGCTGATATCTATGAATAATCCTAAAAAGTCATTGTCGTAGTTAAACAGAATACGTGCCGCATCAGGTAAGGTTATAGTTTGGGTGATGCCACTGCTTGAAAAAGATAAAAAAGGGTAAAACATGCTACTTAACAGCATTAAGATCGCACTTAAGCTCAGCGCTACGACAGCACTATCTTGATTTGCTTGCGAAGAAGACAGTTTGGTTTTGCAATGAGGACAAACCGCTACTTGTTTCGCACTTAAATGTGGGATCTCAACGACAAGGTCGCAGCTAGGACAGGCTGTTTGCAAACTTAGGGTCTCATAAACAAGAACTTAGTTTAGTTTGCATCAATAACTCGATAAATTCAAATGCACCCTTTCCTAAAATAGGCTAGAATTTACGCAAAGGCGCATAGATTAACTATGCAACTGTCTATTAAGGTGTGTAGTGAAACATTTTTTTATCCTTTTGTTGTTTGTAAGTTGTAAGGGGCTATGTTTATCAGATCAAGCTGGAGAAGACCCTATTGTTGTTGCAGCCAGTTCTTATCTCCCTCCTTATGTTATTAAAGATAACGATAGTGGTATTCAATTAGAAATATTAAAAGCAGCGTTTAAATCTCAAGGGATCAGTAACATTGTTGTGCAATACATGCCTAACAAGCGTGTAGAGCAGCAGTTGCTGCAAGGAAAAGTTGATATAGCTTTAAATTTCGCTTCTGGAGCGAGTACAAATATTTACCAAAGTGAACCACTATTACGCTATCAAAATGTAGCGATAAGTTTGGCTGAACAAAATTTAAAAATAGACAGCATTTATGATTTAGCTGGTAAAAGTGTGCTGGGTTTTCAAAATGCGACCAATTTTATTGAAGCACCTTTCAAATCGGTGACACGTATACTTCGTTCTTATGATGAGGTAGTAAACCAAGAAGCACAAGTTGACCATTTAATGAAGGGATGGGTTGACGTTATCATTCTCGAAAGACGTGTTTTTTTATATTATCTTGAGCAATATAAGCAGACAGCCGAAATAAAACCTTTCGTTGTGCATCCAATATTTAATGAAGCACCTCGACCTGCATTTTTCAATAGTGAAGTTTTAAAGGATACCTTTAATACAGGTCTAGGCCAAATTGTAGAATCTGGCGAATATCAAGCGATAATTCGCCTTGATGGCACTGAATATGCGCAAATAAGCAGCAATGAATTACGCAAATAAAGCAACAGTTTGGCGGCTTAGTGCGATGAGCTTGCCATCATCACTCCAAATACAGCCATCTTCAAGACCGTAACCATCTTTACTATGATGTGTAACAGCTTCATAGCCAATCCAAGCATCATCAGCGATGTTTGGCTCTTCAACAAACTCGATATACCACGACATGCTACTGGCTGGGGCTGGCTGTTTATACATTTGTAATAAGGTAGGCGGCCATGCATCCGTAAGGGCAATGATATGCGCTTCGCTCATGTGTTCTGGTTTATGTTTAAATTTCATCCAGCCGCCTAAATGTGATGTGTCAGCGCCAGAAAATGGCATATTTCCGTCTTGTAAGCATAGCGCGACGTGCTGGAAAAATGCCGGCATTAAACCTTCTTTATAAGGCAGAGTAAAACGTTCGTCTACTGGTTTAAGCAGCATGCTTTTTGACACATCTACGCGTACTGCTGATTCTCGGTTAGCGCCAAAACAGGCTTGTGTGATAACACAAACATCGCCATTTTGAATTACTTTAGCAAGTACTTGCGCACTGTTTTTACCTTCGCGCAAAACTTCAACATCAATTGAAAAGTCGCAGTCAGCGATTAACGGACCAACAAAGTTAGTGCTTAAAGATAGTAAACGACGAGAGTTGTCGATATGTTGACGAATTGCTTGATATAATAAAGCTGCTGATAAACCACCAAACGCAGTGCGACCTTGGCACCAGTTTTCTGGAAACTGCATTACTTTTGTTTTGTCTTTGCCAAGTTCTGTTGCCATGGCGAGTAATTGATCAAAATGCATAATTTTCCTTAACATTTATTGCTATGGACAAGGTTATAGCACAGCCAAAGTCATCAGACCAGTTTGTTTGTATTACTAGAAGTGTTAAAAAACCCCTCTTTTTGAGGAAAAAATACTCATTTGGAAAATATTTCAAAAAAAAGTAAATTTTTTTCATTTTTACAGTTGAATTCAGTTTCCTGCACCCCTATTTACTAGTCATCGAACGTTTTAACGAATTTTGAAGTTGGAGAAGATTCATGGGTAGAATTATTGGAATCGATTTGGGTACTACTAACTCTTGTGTAGCAGTACTAGACGGTGATAAAGCACGCGTTATCGAAAACGCGGAAGGCGATCGCACAACACCATCGATCATTGCATACACGCAAGACGGTGAAACATTAGTTGGTCAACCTGCAAAACGCCAAGCAGTAACTAACCCAACTAACACATTATTTGCCATCAAGCGTCTAATTGGTCGTCGTTTTGAAGACGAAGAAGTACAACGCGATATCGGTATCATGCCTTTTAAAATTGTAAAAGCTGATAACGGTGATGCATGGGTTGAAGCGCGTGGCGAAAAACGTGCTGCACCACAAATTTCAGCAGAAGTGCTGAAGAAAATGAAGAAAACAGCAGAAGACTTCTTAGGTGAGCCAGTAACAGAAGCAGTAATCACAGTACCTGCTTATTTCAATGACTCACAACGTCAAGCTACTAAAGATGCTGGTCGTATTGCTGGTCTTGAAGTTAAACGTATCATCAATGAGCCAACAGCCGCTGCACTTGCATACGGTATGGACAAAAACAAAGGTGAAAACGTTGTTGCTGTTTACGACTTAGGTGGTGGTACTTTCGATATCTCTATCATCGAGATTGATGAAGTAGAAGGCGAGCACACGTTTGAAGTTCTTGCAACTAACGGTGACACTCACTTAGGTGGTGAAGACTTCGATAACCGTGTTATCAACTACTTAGTTGAAGAGTTCAAGAAAGATCAAGGTATCGACCTTAAGAACGACCCACTTGCAATGCAACGTGTTAAAGAAGCTGCTGAAAAAGCGAAGATTGAACTTTCTTCTGCACAGCAAACAGAAGTTAACTTACCGTACGTGACTGCTGACGCAACTGGTCCTAAGCACATGAACGTTAAAGTTACTCGTGCAAAACTTGAGTCTCTTGTTGAAGACTTAGTAACTAAGTCAATCGAGCCACTTAAGCGCGCACTAGCTGATGCTGATTTATCAGTAAGCGACGTAAATGACATCATCCTTGTTGGTGGTCAAACACGTATGCCTCTAGTACAAAAAACAGTTGCTGAGTTCTTTGGTAAAGAGCCACGTAAAGATGTTAACCCAGATGAAGCCGTTGCAGTAGGTGCAGCGATTCAAGGTGGTGTACTAGCTGGTGACGTTAAAGACGTACTACTACTTGACGTATCTCCGTTATCACTAGGTATCGAGACTATGGGTCAAGTAATGACAGCACTAATTGAGAAAAACACGACGATTCCTACTAAGAAATCGCAAGTATTCTCAACAGCTGAAGATAACCAATCAGCGGTAACGATTCACGTACTACAAGGTGAGCGTAAGCGTGCAAGCGATAACAAATCTCTAGGTCAATTTAACCTAGAAGGTATCCGCCCAGCGCAACGTGGTACACCACAAATCGAAGTAACATTCGACGTAGACGCGGATGGTATCTTACACGTATCTGCTAAAGATAAAGATACAGGTAAAGAGCAGAAGATCACGATTCAAGCTTCTTCAGGTCTAAGTGATGAAGAAGTAGAAAAAATGGTTCGTGATGCTGAAGCACACGCTGAAGAAGATAAAAAATTCGAAGAGCTAGTAGCTACACGTAACCAAGCTGATGCAATGGTTCACGGTACACGTAAGCAAATCGAAGAAGCGGGTGATGCATTACCAGCAGAAGATAAAGAAGCAATCGAAGCTGCGCTTACTGAGCTAGAAGCGGCGATTAAGAGTGATAAGAAAGAAGAGATTGAAGCGAAAACACAAGCTCTTGCTGAAAAATCACAAAACCTAATGGAAATTGCGCAAGCGAAAGCACAACAGCAAGGTAGTGCTGATGCAGGTGCACAGCAATCTTCTGCAAAACAAGACGACGATGTTGTTGATGCAGAGTTCGAAGAAGTGAAAGACGACAAGTAATTGCTCGTTTCGCTTCTGCCTAACGCGATAATGGCTGCTTTGTTTAGCCAATTAAGTTAGGATGAAATGATTGAGGCGCGCCAGCGATTTCGCTTGACGCGCCTTTTGCATGTATATGAACGGTAAAGTCGTTCGACTTACCTTACGCAGTGTAACTGCAGTAAAAAGAGTAGTGTGATAGATATGTCAAAAAGCGATTATTATGAAGTTCTCGGCGTGAGCAAAGATGCCAGCGAACGAGACATAAAAAAAGCGTATAAGCGCTTAGCGATGAAATATCATCCAGACCGTACCGCAGGGGATAAAGACCTTGAAACTAAATTCAAGGAAGTAAAAGATGCCTATGAAGTACTAACTGATCCACAAAAACGTCAGATGTATGATCAATACGGCCATGCAGCCTTTGAACAAGGTGGTGGTGGTCATGGCGGTGGCTTCGGCGGCGGTCATGGTGATTTTGGCGATATTTTTGGTGATGTGTTTGGAGATATCTTTGGTGGTGGTGGTCGTCGACAATCGCGCCAACAGCGTGGGTCTGACTTACGTTACAACATGGACTTAAGCCTGGAAGAGGCGGTTCGTGGTAAAGATGTTGAAATTAAAGTGCCAACCTGGGTTAGCTGTAAACCATGTGACGGTAGCGGTGCAAAAGCGGGCTCTAAGCCAAAAACCTGTACTACGTGTCACGGTGCTGGCCAAGTACAAATGCGCCAAGGTTTCTTCGCGGTTCAGCAAACATGTCCTACGTGTCAGGGCACCGGTCAAATTATTTCTGACCCATGTGACAGCTGTCATGGCCAAGGTCGCGTAGAAAAAACGAAGACCTTATCAGTGAAGATCCCAGCAGGTGTTGATACAGGTGACCGTATTCGCTTATCAGGTGAAGGTGAAGCGGGGATGCATGGCGCACCGGCAGGTGACTTATATGTACAAGTGTCAGTACGTGAGCACCCAATCTTCCAACGTGATGGTAACAATCTGTACTGTGAAGTACCTATTGGCTTTACAACAGCTGCACTAGGTGGCGAAATTGAAGTACCAACTTTGGATGGTCGCGCAAAACTGAAGATCCCTTCAGAAAGCCAAACAGGCAAAATGTTCCGTATGCGCGGTAAAGGTGTTAAGTCTGTTCGTAGCGGCGCACAAGGCGACTTAATCTGTAAAGTGGTTATTGAAACACCGGTGAACTTAAATGACCGTCAACGTGAATTGCTTGAAGAGCTTGAGCAAAGCATGGGTAAAGATGGCTCTAAAAACCGTCCAAAAGAAAAAGGTTTCTTTGACGGTGTGAAGAAATTCTTCGATGATCTAACTAAGTAACTCCTAGTTAAGTAACTTGAGTTAGATAGTAAAAAGGCGCTATTCAGCGCCTTTTTTTACGCTTCAATTTTGAGTTTAGTGATCTAAGAATAAGTAGTTTTGCCAGCTTTTCATTCTGATCAACACCTTGCGCATCACAGAAACATGTTCAAAATGTTCTGAATAAACAGCTACTTCAGTGCTTGTTCCTTGTGGCAGATGATATTCACTCATATCGTCAGTGATTTTTAAAGTAACAATTGCGCGGCCTTGACGGGCAAAAAATTCAGTGCCCATCAGTGTTCCTTGTGCTTGTACTTGTCCCTCACCAATTGCGGGTAACACATCGATTACTTCGCCAGCGAAGGTTTTGCCTGGAATCGCTTTAAAGATAAAGTCAGCTTTATAACCAGGTTCGAGTCTTAATAATGAATTTTGTCGAAATGCCGCAACATAAACAGTGTCTTCTTTATGCACAAAGGTCATCACTGGTCGCAGTGGCATAGGCACGGCAATCATCCCCGGACGTAATGTCAGTTGTGTGACATAGCCGTCGGTGGGTGCATGCACGCTAGTGCTGTCTAAGTTAAATTGGGCTTGCTCTAAATTAGCGCGAGCAGCGGCTATTTTTGTTTGTTCGCCGTTAATTTCTGACTCAAATGCTAGTTTCTGACGTAACTCTTCGGCTTGTGCTGCTTCGTAACTTGCTTTTGCCGCTAAATACACTCCTAATTTATTATCAACTTGGCCTTTTGAATAGGCGCCGCTTTTTGCGCCTTTTTCATAGCGTTCGTATTCTTTCTTACTACGGTCATATTCAGCTTTAGCCATCAGCGCACTGGCTTGTGCTGATTTATAGGCAGCTTCTAAACCAAGTACCGATTGTTTTGCATCTTGTAAAGCTGCAATAGCCTGATTTAGTTTTGCTCGATATAAGGTGTCGTCTAGGCGAAACAATAAGTCGCCCTTTTTAACTGGTTGATTCGGCTTTACCGCAACTTCTTCTACTGTACCACGCACATTTGGCACAATCGGCGTTGTAACATACGCACTACTCGCCATATTTGAATGTGGGTGGTTATAGTTCATTAATAGAATTAATGCGCCGATCAGTACTACACCACCAAGAACAGCGGTTGGTACTGTCCATTTGTTAAGGGGGATTTTAAAGAGTTTGAAGATGCCAATGCACAATGCGGTATATGTAAGTATTAATAACAAATCCATATTCTATTTCTCTTTATTATTCGATTGAGCATTAATTTGTGCTTGTAGTGCTGCCACTGTGGCTGTCAGGCTAGTCACTTTCTCAGCTAAGTCTTCTTGTTCCTTTTGAATTTGGTTAAAACCCCAGCCGCGGTCATCACGCCACAAGGTGGCCCAAACCCATAAAAATGGCCATAGTACGTGTAGGGTAAATAGGCTAACCCAGCCTGCATAATGGATGGCATCTTGGTGGGGGTGATTACGTTTTTTGGCAATTTCGTAGGGAATATCGTGAATGGCTATCACACCATAAAATATTACGACGGTCACAAACACTAGCATGGCTAGTGCAAAGTAGTCTAAAAACATGTAGTTTCCTTTCCTTAACTAATACTGAATTCATAATACGTTATATTTTTTTAATTCCTAGTGGGTATTTTCAGATTCAGTTTAGTACTACGTAGTAATCATTTTCGGCTAGGCATCGGCATAATATGACATCGTCCTTAAAGGTTGTTTCTTGGATCTGACCTTTTTCTATTCCTAGTGTTTTGCATTTACTTTGGCAATCTATAAACGCGGTCCATGCTACGTATTCATTGCAAACAAAATTAATTGAATACAAGAGTGTGATGATGATAAAACATTGTTTCGCCAAATAGAGACTAATGTGTTTTGACATAGTTGCCACGCTTTATCTATTGCTCATACTTTTAGTGTAGCTTATCAGTGTGGTTTTTCGGGATATTTACTATGCAAAGCCTGTATTGTCTTACTATGCCAAGTGCCCAAAACTTTGATAAAGTTCAGGCGCTTTTTTGTTAAAGGAACTTTTAATGACACCTGCAATCAATTTATTAAAAAACAAAGGTATTTTTTATGATGTGCTGAGTTATCATCACGATCCTGCACATACCCAATTTGGCCTTGAAGCGGTTGAAAAGCTTAACTTGCCCGCTGAGCAAGTGTTTAAAACTTTAGTCCTTGAAGATGCCGAACAACAGCTTTTGGTTGCAGTAGTCCCTGTGAGTCAACAGGTAAATATGAAGATGCTTGCTAAGGCAGCAAAAGTAAAGAAAGTAACTATGGCCCCTCAGCAGAAAGTAGAAAACACAACTGGTTATATTTTGGGGGGAGTCAGTCCGCTTGGCCAAAAGAAGCGTTTACCTACTTTTATTCATCAATCTGCAATAAATTTCGATACTATCTATGTCTCAGCCGGTAAGCGAGGCCTTGAAATTGCGCTTAAGCCCCATGACTTGTGTAGTCTATTAAATGCTAGATTGGTTGATTTTTGAACATTTAATGTAACTAATTTTACTTTTTTTTAAAAAAGAGTTTGTCCTTAATCTGAATCTAGCTAAGCTAATAATGCGTTATTAATTCGAATAACGATTTATCTTAAAGGATTCAGGATATGAAAAAAATTATTGCTATTTCTGCACTTTCTCTACTTCCACTTTCAAATGCAATGGCTGATCAAGACATCGGTTGTGGTTTAGGTTCAATGTTATTTGCTGGTCAACAAGGTAAAGTTGTTAAAGTTCTTGGTGCAACGACAAATGGTATTTCAGGTAACCAAACATTTGGTATTACATTTGGTACTTTAGGCTGTAACGGTAATGGTACAGTGACAGCTTCAACTAAAGTTGCGACATTCATTGATGGCAATATGGAACAACTTGCACGTGATATGTCACGTGGCGAAGGTGAAACTCTTGATACGCTGGCTGAAGTATGGGGCGTTCAAGCGCAAGATAAAGCAGCATTCAATAAGTTAGTACAAACACAGTTTACTAACGTATTCACATCAGAAAATGTGACATCTCAATTAGTTTTAGAGAACCTTAATACGCTTGTTGCTAGCGATGCGCAACTTGCTACTTACACACTATCTTAATCTAGCGTGTACTTTTTAAATATAAAGCCCTTAATGGGCTTTTATTCTATTATGCGTGGTATTTTACTTTCTTCTTGTTTGTTATTCAGCTGTTTAGCATATTCAACAACACCGACACTCGAAATAGCTCATCATCCTTATTGGCTTAAGCTCGGTCATTATAATCAACCTTTTCTTTCTATGTATGAAAGTGAAGTGGATAGCTCAGAATTTTTCTTTTCTGAGGTGGGGAAAACAGACCCTCATGCAGAGCTTTTAGCGACTATAGCGGCGTTTAAAAGCGATGATGATAACCAAGCAAAGTGCCGTTTTCCTGCTCGCTATAACTGGCTAAAAGAACATTTCTTTACAAATTGGCCTGCACTTTCTTGCCCTGAAATTGAAACATGGCAACAGCTTATCAACCCAAAAGGTATGACTCTAGTCTTCCCGACCGCGTTTATGAATGATCCGTCCTCGATGTTTGGTCATACTCTATTACGTATTGATGCGAAGGACCAAACTCGCAGTAGAGAGCTCATTGCTTTTGCTGTTAACTTTGCTGCAGAGCCTGATGTTACTGATAATGCCGCTTTATATGCTTTAAAAGGTATTATTGGTCAATATCCAGGTAAGTTCACTTTAATGCCGTATTATCGCAAAGTCCGTGAATATAATGACTTAGAATCTCGTGATATATGGGAATATAAACTCTCATTATCTGAACAAGAAATTCAGCGTGTGTTATTACATTTATGGGAAATGCAGTGGGCCACGTTTGATTATTTTTTTGTTGATGAAAACTGCTCGTATCAGCTGTTAGCATTACTGCAACTTGCACGAGATGATTTGTCTTTAACTGCTCCATTTTCTTCGCATGCGATCCCATCAGATACGGTTGCAGCTCTTAAGCAACATGGATTATTACAGCCGCCTCGATACCGTGCTGCATCGGGCACTAAATTGATCAATTATGAAAGCCAACTCACAGAGCAGCAGGTTTTCCTTGCTCGTTTACTGCGTGATGGAGTAGCGCTAGATGAATTATCGCTCGCACCTGAGCAGGCTGTGCCTGTCCTTGAGATGGCGTATGAGTGGTTAAATTACCAATATTATGATCAAGGATTAGCACGTGATGCAATTGCTCCTCGATTAACAAAGCTGTTGCATCAACGCAGTCAATTCCATGTGGTTTCGCCTTTCAAGCCTGCGCCAAAGCCTCGAGTGAGTCCTGATAATGGTCATGGCTCTAGTCGTGTTGGTGTAATATTTAATGATTATCAGCATACCGCTAGTCGGTTCGGTTTAACATATCGTGTTGCTTATCATGATTTACTTGATAATCCCGGTGGTTTTATTCCTGGTGCGCAAATTAGTTTTTTTGACTTAGAGGTAAACCAAAATAGTAACGAGAATCTTCATCTCGAGCGTTTGCTTTTAATTGATGCAATGTCATTAGCACCTGACAATGGCTTATTTAATTCTTGGTCATGGAATGTTCGTGCTGGGTTTGACCGTCAACCAACACAGACGAAGCGAGAAGGTCGTCTGTTTTTACAAGGGGGCTATGGCAAGTCTTTTGGTGATGCATCACACTTGCAAAGCTATTTGCTTGGCTCATCAGTTGTTCAATCAGGTGATTTGATAGATTCTGTGTCGTTTGGGCTAGGAAGCGAAGCAGGTGTTATTTGGCAAGTTACCGATTCACAAAAGCTTGCTTTGAGTGGTCAGGCTTTTTGGCTGATGAATGAACCAAGTGTTGATTATCAGCTAACGTTTTCTGCTCATTGGCAAATAGCGTTGGCTCAGAATTGGGGGCTTAGAAGCTCAGCTATTTATCAAGATTGGCAACGTTCTGAACAGCAATTTAAATTGCAGCTTTTCCATTACTTTTAGCAGTGTATTTTTGGTAGGTTATGCCAGCGAGTAGTGTAGTGCGGTGATAAATACTCTCGCTTCATATGCCAACGAGTGGTTGTGGTTTCGCTTGCAAGGGCAAGCGTACCAACACCGTAACGAGCATTTATTTTGTCTAAACATTTCATTAGGCTTGGGTTATCGATAGGTGCTTGAAATAAATCAGGTTGCTGAAACATTTGGCTCGATAACTCTAGCGCACCGACACCACATTTGTAAAAGGGTACGCCGGGTTTATATAAGTGTTTAAAGACTTCGCTGATAGCGTTAGCAAATACACGGCTGTCGGCTGTGGCAACACTAAACTCATAAATATAGGACTTTTTATAATAGCCATCTTGATGAGGTGAGCTGGCGACAAACATTAATAAACGTTGTGTGAGTGACCCTTGTGTGCGTAACTTACGGGCAACAATAACGGCGTGATTAATAAGTGCGGTTTTTAGCGCTGTGGCATCGGTGATACGTTCCCCAAAACTACGGGTCGAAAAAATCTCTTTTTTGTCTTGGCGTACTTCATCCCAGGCTAAACAGCTTTTACCGCGTAACTCGTTTACTGTACGCTCGAGTACAATACTGAACAGGCGTTTCATTTTTCGTGGGTCTTGCTCAGCTAAATCAAAGGCTGTATTTATATTCATTGCTTTGAGTTTTTTAGCTAAGCGTCGACCAACGCCCCAAACATCTTGTACGTCCATGGCTTTTAAAATGGCTATTCGTGACGCTTCTGAATCAATCACTGCTACGCCATCAAAGCCCGATAATTTTTTTGCTGCATGATTGGCGGCTTTGGCAAGGGTTGCCGTTGGGCCAAAACCTACTCCAACAGGCAGTTTTGTTTCGCGCCATACGGTACGGCGAATATGATGACCATAACTATGCCAATCATTAACAAGCTTGTTGAAACCTGTAAAGTTTAAAAACGACTCATCAATAGAGTATATGTGCTGATTATCGCAAAAGCGGCCAATCACGTTCATCATCCGTTCGCTTAAATCCGCATACAGCTCATAGTTAGATGAGCGGATCACCACCTGGTTATCTTCGAGTAACTGTTTTACCTGAAAATAGGGTTGAAACTTTGGAATAGCAAGCTTTCGTGCAATAGGACACACAGCACAAATACAGCCATCATTGTTGGTGAGTACCACTACAGGTTTACTGCGAATAGCTGGATCAAATACTTTTTCGGCACTGGCATAAAAGGCCACCGCATCGACTAAGGCGTACATGCTAATAGCTCTTTACTACTGCGATGTAAGCGAATTGAGCGGGTGACCACGCCTTCTAATTGAAATTCATCAGATTGACGTAGTTGCACTGCAGGGTATTTAGGCGAGGCTGATAATAACTGTGCATTGTGTTTATCTAGTAGTTTACAAACAAATAAACCATTTAGATTCGCCACGATGACATCGCCATTTTTAACGTCTTCGGCGCGATCAACCAGTAATAAGTCGCCATCAAAAATCCCCACACCTTGCATTGATTCGCCAGAGGCAATACCAATAAAGGTTGCATCAGGGTGTTTAATCAACAGCTGATCTAATGATAGGCCAAGCTCTTTGTATTGTGCTGCTGGTGATTCAAAACCACACACGCCAGCTTCGATATAAATAGGAATAACGCGCATAATAAAACCACTTTACTGTATATTTGTACAGTATAGTGGTTTGTGGCTATCTTGCCAATAAGATCACGGGGTGTTGTTATTGATATTTTTGATCATGGTTGTGGCTATATCGATAAAATCACGTACTTGCTGATCAGTTAAACCTTGGCAAAGTTTGGCATCAACCTCTTGCTCAGCAACTTCTAAGCGCGAGAACAGAGCGTTACCTTGTTCAGTAAACGATAAAATTAAACAGCGCTTATCATTTTCGTCAGCACATTTAGACACCAGTTCAAGTTTTATAAGCTCTTTTAATAAGCGTGCTATTTGTGCTTTATCACGACCCGTTTTGGCAACAATATCATTCGCGGTACAGTGCTGTGTTTCGGCAATAATATGTAAACAGCGTACATGCAGCGCATTAAGGCCAAGCTCGTTGGCGTTAATGGCTTCGCGCACAGTAACACGGTAACTTTGTGCCAGTGTAAATAAAGCAGAAGAAAGCGAGGTTTGTGGCATGGTTCACCTAAGTTCAGTTGGTGGAGTTAGTTGACAAAGTCAATCAAAAGTGTATAGTTGACTATATCAACTATTGGGGCGTTGTGCAATTTAACCAGCTAGGAGACCAACATGGCTAGAAAAGTTCGTCGTGCAAACGTAATAAGTACTACACGTATTTCCCCACATCTACAAAGGATTGTCGTTGGCTCAGACGAGTTTGCCGATTTTCCACAAGACGCAAAAGGTGCGTACGTAAAGGTACTACTTCCTCATGCCGGTGAATCTAAGGTTGAACTTGATTTACACGCTGAACACCCAGCATTAATGCGCTCTTACACTATTCGCGAAATTAACCCTGCTAACGGTGCAATTACCCTCGACTTTGTGGTTAACCAACATCAAGGTGTGGCAACTAACTGGGCACAAAATGCGAGAGTTGGCGACGAGGTGGGTATTGCAGGCCCGGGCCCTAAAAAACTCACAGACTTCACGCAAACACATTATTTAATGCTGGCAGATTTAACCTCTGTAAATGCAATCAATGGCTATTTACAAGCGCTGCCGCAAGATGCCACTGTCGATGTCATTATTCATGTTGCTGATAAAGCTGACATTATTGAGCTTGAACAAATTAAAGAACACACTCAACATAGTGTTGAATGGCTAGTTACAGATGAGCCAGAAACAGATTTACTCGACCAAGCAACACGCTTATGTGCAGGTTATAACACGCAACCAATGGTGTTTATGGCACTAGAAGCAAGCTTGGTAAAAGCAATTCGCCGTTTAGTAACAAGCAGTTTTGAAATTAACCGTGAGCACATTGTTGCATCTGCCTATTGGAAGCGTGGTATTGATGCCGATGGCCTAAAGGTGGAAAAACAGCAACAAAGCCGTGCCTAATTAGCATTTGAAAAATAGCTATTCGCTCTCATTAACTAACTATAAAGAGTTAAATTTTGGAGAGCGGATGTCAGACCTTACAAATACACCTTTTTCATTGCTTGAATTAAGCCCAATGAAAGAGCACGAAACAGTTTCGCAAACACTCGCTAACAGTGTTACCTATGCGCAAACAGCCGATAAGCTTGGTTTTAATCGGTTTTGGATGGCAGAGCACCATAATATGCGTGGTATTGTGTGTGCAGCCACCTCAGTACTGATCGGTCATATAGCAGGTAAAACTCAGAATATCCGCGTAGGTGCGGGTGGGGTGATGCTACCTAACCATCCACCGCTGGTGGTCGCTGAGCAATTTGGCACCCTTGAAAGCTTATATCCAGGAAGGATTGATTTAGGTCTAGGCCGTGCTCCTGGTAGTGATCCAATTACCAGCCGCGCACTGCGCAGAGGCGAGCAAAGGGCAGAACACTTTGCAAATGAAGTGACAGAGCTGCAAGGTTTACTTGGCCCATATAAAGGTGACTCTCCAGTACGCGCAATCCCAGGTGAAGACACTAATATACCTATCTGGTTACTAGGCTCAAGCCTTTATAGTGCACAGCTTGCAGCTAAAAAAGGCTTGCCATATGCATTTGCAGGGCATTTTGCACCGCGCTTTGTTGAAGAGGCCATTGCATTATATCGCAGAGAATTTCAACCATCTGACGTGTTAGATAAGCCATATGTGATGCTTGGCTTACCTGTTGTTGCAGCAGACACAGACGAACAAGCACAGCTTTTAGCAACCACAGCAAAACAACGTATTTTGGCACTTATGCGTGGCAAGCCACTTTGGCTAAAAGAGCCAGTTCAAACTATGGAAGGGTTATGGACAGCACAAGAAAAAATGCAAGTAGAGAGCTTTTTAGGGCTTTCAGTTGTTGGCGGTCAAGCGAGCGTTAAGCATAAGTTGAGTATGATTAAACAAACGCTACAGGTTGATGAGTTTATTTTTACTAATGACCTGTATGAATTGAGTGACAGGCAGCATGCGCTGGAAATACTAGCAAGTATTATGAAATAAACAGCCATTGCACTACTTGAGCGCGTGATTAGTCGATTACGCGCCTTTATAAAAACTTGTTACTTATTTAATAAACGGTTTTTTAGATTGAATTGATTTAATTATTCCGTTTTAAGGATTGGATTTAACTTAATACAATACATTTATTAATCATAACCCTAGGAAGGTGCACCGTGAAATCTCAAACAATTGCCGCAGTAGAGCCACAAACAAAAACAGCATTAATCGCTGAGGGTGGTGGGCAACGTGGGATTTTTACCGCAGGTGTACTCGATGCATGGTTAGAAAATAATTACGATCCATTCGATTTATTCATTGGTACATCAGCTGGTTCACAAAATTTAACGAGTTATTTAGCGCGTCAAAAAGGCTACGCAAAGCGTTTAATTAGAGGTCTTTCGCGCCATAAGCGTTTCTTTCAACTTGGCCGAGGTCTTATCGGAAAAAGCATCGTTGATCTTGATTGGTATTTTGAAAAAACCAAAGAAGTAAACCGTGCCCTTGATTTTAAAACCGCGACTCAAAGTTTAGGTAATCGCGAACTGTTGATCACAACCACAAATGCAGCAGATCGTAAACCGTATTACTTGAGCCCAAATGGAGAAGATACGCAATGGTTAGCTCTGTTAAAGGCATCAAGCGCTTTACCGTTTTTGTATAAAGATGGTGTGAACTTAACGCCTTGGATGACAACCAAAGCGGCTAATGATGCTATTATTCAAAGTTCGAATACTGATTTAGTTCATGATATGTATTTAGATGGCGGCTTAGCAGCACCTTTGCCAGTTAAAGAAGCTTATAATCGTGGTGCACGGGACATTGTAGTAATTCGTACCGTTGACCAAGATTTTCAAATTCAGTCGGAGTGGGTGAATAAATTTAAATCATTTGTTCGCGTTTCTGGCTATTGCCCTAAAACAATCGATTACTTAGTTCAGCATGAACAAGCTTATCAAGACGAACTCGACTTTATCGCTAACCCACCAAGTGATGCGCGGATCACGCAAATTTTTGCAGGTGATAAACTACGCAGTAAGTTGCTGGGTAGTACAGATTCAGATCTGCGCTTTGATCACAAATTAGGCTTAGCGGCAGGTCGTGCCTTTTTACAGCAGCAACTGCTAAATTAGTCGGTAGCATGCACAGTTAATTAATCCCATTGCCTACTTGAGATATTCGTAAATAAAGTTAAAGTGGTTAGCTATTCACTTTTTGTGATTTTTTATCTAAAAGAACAATAAAGGCTTGCCATGTTTAACACTGCGGTATCGACAATAAATGGTCTTCTTTGGGGAGAAGGCCAAATTCTTATCTATATTCTTCTGTTTGCTGGAATTTGGTTTTCGGTACGCTTAAAAGCAATTCAATTGGTTAAGTTTCGCCATATGTTTAGCTTGTTAAAGTCGAGTAGCAGCACCGATAAAAACTCAATCAGTTCATTTCAAGCTTTATGTACTGGCCTTTCTGCACGAGTAGGCACAGGAAACCTTGCAGGCGTTGCCGTAGCAATTTCGTTAGGTGGCAGTGGCGCAATATTTTGGATGTGGGTCATAGCCATTTTGGGCATGGCTACTGGCTTTGCAGAAAGCGTACTCGGGCAAGTGTATAAAGTCAGGGATGCCAACGGTGAGTTTAGGGGCGGGCCTGCTTATTATATCCAGCAAGGGCTAGGCAGCAGAGCACTGGCGGTGTGTTTTGCTTTTTGCTTGTTTCTTGGTTATGGCTTTACCTTTAGTGCCATGCAAACAAATACCATAACTGATGCCCTCAATTACGCATTCGAAATTCCAACATTGTATTCAGGTATTGTGATCACAATACTGGCAGGCTCAATTATTTTAGGTGGCTTTAAAGCTATAGCCCGTTTTGCTGAACGTATCGTACCAGTGATGGGGATTTTATTTGTTCTAGCCGCCATCATAATTACTTTACTTAATATCGGCAAAGTCCCTGCCATGATTGAAGATATTTTACTGTCGGCTTTTGGCTTACAAGAAGCGGGCGCAGGAGCTATGGGCGCGGCAATTAAAAACGGTATTCAGCGCGGGCTTTATTCGAATGAAGCGGGTGCCGGTAGTGTGCCACACGCATCAGGCTGTGCATCACCAGTACCCAATCACCCGGTCACTCAAGGTTACATTCAAATGCTAGGGGTGTTTTTCGACACTATTGTGCTGTGTAGTTGTACAGCCGTCATTATTCTATTAGCTGATATTGATATAAGCGGCGAAATGGAAGGAATACGTTTAACTCAATCTGCGATGACAGCACACATGGCCGCTGGTGGCATTTACTTTGTAGCGGCTGCGATTTGTTTATTTGCGTTTACTTCAGTGGTTGCAAACTATGCCTATGCAGAGAGTAACCTGCATTTATTTAAGCTAGATAATAAACTTGGTAGAGGTATTTATACCAGTTTATATTTATCAATGATGATTTGGGGCGCCTCGGCGACCATTAAACAAGTATGGGATCTCGCTGATATAGCACTTGGCCTAATGACAGTGGTGAACGTTATCGCTATCATACGCTTAACGCCAACTATCTTATCTGTTACTAAAGACTACCATAGTCAACGAGAAGCAGGACAAGAGCCTAGTTTTGATTCTGAAAAAGTAAAAGTACAAGGACAAACGGAACTGGGCATTTGGCGAAAATAACCGATAACAATAACCAAAAAGCAGTTGCACATGATAGATATTTACGCAGGCCCAAGCGCAGCAAAAGCGATTAAAGAACAAGGAATGACACCAGACCTATTTAGCACATTTTTAGGGGCGAGTGGTGGTCCAAAATGGTTTACATTATTTGGTCTTGATAAATATTTGTTTGGTGAGTTTTTTAAAGAGCGAAACACAACATTAAACTTATTAGGGTCAAGCGCTGGCGCATTTAGAGCTGCGTGTTTTGCTCAAAATGACCCCGTTGCAGCAATATCGCGATTAGCAAAGTCATACTCTGAAACACGTTATTCATCAAATAAAGCAAAGCCTGAAGAAATAACGATAAAAGCACGAGAGTTATTAAGCACTGTTTTTGCTGAAAATGGCATTCAAGAAATAATAGATAACCCCGTTTTTAAAGCCCACTTTATTGTTGCAAAATCGAATGGGTTTGTAGCCTCAGAAAACAAACTGATGCAGTTAATGGGTTTATCTAAAAGTTACTTAGCGAATAGATTAAACAGACGCTTTTTAAACAAACAGTATGAGCGTTATGTGTTTCAACCTTCAGATAGCCAGTTATCATTTTCAGATAACAATACCTTCAATACCCATACTATTGAGCTAAGCGAAGATAATTTAGCAGATGCTTTACTTGCTTCAGGCTCTATTCCGTTAGTGATGCAAGGTATTAAAAATATAACAGGAACACCACCAGGGATGTATCGTGATGGTGGTATCATCGATTATCACTTTGATTTAAATATTCATAATGATGGGCTTATCTTGTATCCGCACTTTAATAACAAACCAAAAGCAGGGTGGTTTGATAAAAGTTTAAAGCGCGGAATTACACCAAAAAACTATGACAAAGTGGTTATGATCACCCCATCAGCTGAGTTTGTTGCGTCATTACCTTATGGGAAGATCCCCGATAGAACAGACTTCACCGAACTCGATGCTGACACACGTATTAAATACTGGCGACAAGTGCTCAGCGAAACAGAGCGCCTTGGCGAAGCCTTCGATAAGCTTTGTGAGCACCCTATAGAGCCAAAAATTCAAATTATTACTTAAACTGATTAACTAGCGCTGTTTGTTCATTAACCTTGTTCAATAATGCTGCACAGAGTTGTTGCGAAGTATGGCCAAGCTCAGTGCATTCAAGAGTAAATTCTTGTGCTGAGGTTATGTTTGTTGCAATCAGTTGACTTGCTGTTAGTTGCTCAGTCATTGCGTGTGCAATAATGCTGTTAAGTTCACTCAGTTTCACTGATTGTGCTTTGATATGCTCTAAGCTCTCACCACTTTGATGAGCAAGTTCAACACTTTTAGCTGACAAAGCAAGGCCATCAGACATCGCATGCTGTGCTTGTTGCGAAGCCTCAGTTAAATGATTGAGGACAGTTTTAATTTCTTCTGTTGATTGTTGAGTCCGATAGGCAAGGGCACGTACTTCACCTGCGACAACAGCAAACCCGCGTCCATGTTCACCTGCTCTTGCTGCTTCTATTGCTGCATTAAGTGCTAATAAATTTGTTTGATCAGCAATTGCATTAATCTCATTCAAAATTGCAACAATATGTTTATTTCCCTCAATAAGGTCGACCACTTGTTCACTTGCAATGTGTAATTTTTTGTCTAATTCACTAATTGAATCAATAGTTTGGTGAACAGAAGTTACTCCTTGTTCTGTTGATTTTTTAGATGCTTCAGCAGCTTGAGTAGACGCTGAAGTACTCGATGAAAGTTCATTGATTGAAGCAGTCATTTGCTCTGTAGCAACAACAATTTGCGCAACTTCATCAGTTTGTTTGGTCAAAAGTTCTGTTACAGCTAACCCAGAATCAGCGCATTGCTGGGCATTGTTATTTACACCCATGGTCACATCGTTAACTCGACCAACAACAGCTTTTAACTTTGCTTGTTGCATTTCAAGAGCTAAGTGTAAAAAACCAATTTCATCATTACTACCAGAATATAAATAAGCCATGAGAGGGTTATCGTAAATACTTTTTGCTTTTTGTATGAGCGCTTTATATTTCATTCGCCAAAAAAACAAACCTAGATTTATTGAAACTAAACTGCAAAGTAATAATAAAGATACTGCAGAAAACCCACTTGTAAATAAAAGCACAAAAGAAAGAATTAAAGTTAAAAATAAAGACCATGATAAATATAAAGTTGAATCAAAAGGCTGTTTCAGTGCTTTTGAGCTAGAAACCTTATTAATTTTTTCGTATTCTTCAGTTGCTCTAGCTAAAACGTCATCATTAAGCTTTTTACGTACAGATTGGTATTCTACAGTTTGGCCGCTGGCGTCTTTGATGGGGGTAACAAATGCATTAACCCAATAGTAACTACCATCTTTACAGCGATTCTTAACAGGGCCCATCCAAGATCTACCGTTATGTAGGTGTTGCCATAAATCAGCAAATGCAAGTTTAGGCATGTCGCTGTGGCGTACTAGGTTATGGGGCTGATTAACCATTTCAGCTAATGTAAAACCAGAAATATTACAAAACTCTTGGTTTGCATATGTTATGTAACTATCTAAATCGGTAGTTGAAAGCAAAATGTCAGAATCTGAAAATTTAACTTCTTTATTGTTTGTTTTATCAATTTTCACGTTTAAATTATCCAAATCAGAAATAGAGGAGGTATTTGTACAAGAAACTACACTAAGATTTGAGATTTTAATTAATTACTAAAAACTCAATTTAAAGCAAGTTGTTGAATTTAATTACATAATGTAGCGGTAAATTGATTCGAAAGAAGTAGGAAATTTCTCATTTGTTGAATTATTTAGATTAATATAAACTACACAACATTAAAAAAATTACAAATTGAAAAGTGATTTACTTAAATCATAGGTGTCAAGCTTCTTTAAGTAAATTTTAGCTTTATTTAACGTTGAATTTTGGAATTTTTGGTAGATTAAATGACTAGAATTTAAATGCTCGGAGATGGTTATTTAACTACACCAACAAGAGCCGTTGGTGTAGCAAGATTTATTATATTTAAATACTAGCGGTTATGTAACCTTGGTTCATCCTGACATGGAATACCATCAAAATTTTTATCTAAATTTGTATCAGGGCAGTTACGCATAAAAAAAACAGCTTCTTCTAGAGAGTTCATTTGACTGCAGTATTTCCTACCATCACATGTATAGATAGGTTCTTGTGAAATATCAGTTTGTCTTTTATGCGTATATTTATTTTGAATTGGCTCAATGATTTGCTGCTGTATTGTGTCGACAGCAGAAGTTTCCCCGTAATTATTTGCATAGAATGCCCAAGCTCCAAAAGCAATTACAATTAGTAAGAAAATTTTTCTCATATGAGCTCCTGTTGAAGATACTAAAAAATGGATAGTAATATTTATAAAATCGAGATTAAGGTTGTAATACATATTAAAAGCAAACGACTGAGTTTTTAATGGGTATTCGCTGAAAATAAGAAAATCTGAAATATCTTAGAAATCGGATATATACACTTTTATTTATAGCAAGTATTAAAATCAATAAAACTTTAAAAACAGACTGATAAATCAGAAAGATAAAAGGTTGGAAATTTATAAAATATGAACTTTCTTATAGTATTTATTTTGGATTTGATGTTTGTTTATACGTTGCTATCATGATTTATATAACCAATCCTTTAAAAGGATTGGTGAAATTTTGAAAGCTTCGCTGACATTTAGCGCTATTTTTGTAGCATTTTTAAAGCTGTATTACTTTAAAAAACTCAATAGAGTGTAATAAACAGTAAAGAAACTTGATTGCACAGCAAAGGCATTCTTATCTGAACTTATGCGAGGTAATAGATTGCTTAAAATTTAGGTTTTTAACGTTAGGTAGAAACATAGCTATTTCATCTATGAACACAGATGAAATGATTAACACATTAAAATGTAGATGATGTTGATTGCTTGGTTGATGGAATAATTATACTTAAAAATTAAAATGCCAATAACATCCCATAAATTACGTTATGTTAAATTGTCTGGAATAATAAAAAGTGGACGTTAGGTTACTAACTAGCCCACTTTTAGAAGGGTCTTTACTTAGTTAATTCAGTTCAGAATCTACCCAAAATTTTGTGCCTTTTAGTACAGCTTGCAAAGCAAGGCCATTTTCGGTTAATGAATAGACAGTAACTTGATCAGCAATAGCTTCCGCAACTAATGCTCCACCTTTATCTTCATATTTTGCGGCTGCATCAGCGTTACCACCAAAGGTCCAGCCATGTTCAATGAAGCGATTTAATGCAGACTGGTTATGAAAGACCATTACTACATTAAAGTCTTTTACTCCTAAACCAAGCCCTAAACCAGCTTCGCCCATATTCATGTAAGTTGATTGGCCTGTTAGGTTATTTTTTACAACACCATAGCCGCCACCGAAACTTGCTAAAACAACATTTACATTTGCGTTATCAAAAACAGCATAACCTGCAGAATTTGCAATTTGTTGTTTAACATCAGGTTTTTCCGCATATAATTTGTTAAGTGTATTAGTTCTCATGCTTTGAACTAATGCACGTTTTTCTTGTGGTGATGCACTACCTGTTGTGGCACAACCCGTTAAAAGCGTTGTTAAAATAACAGAGGTAATGATTAATAACTTTTTCATACTTAATTCCTTGAATACTCGTATGGCAAAATGATACCTATATAATAGACTAATTTTCAGATATGTTAAGTCCAATACTAGACAGTATCGGACTTTATGGTAGTCTTATAACTAGTTATTTTACAAGATATTTATATATTATGCTCGTTGCTCTCGTTGATACACTCAAACAACTTCGCTACCAAATTGCCCATCTTGAAGATGATACTCTCGCAACAGAATATCCTGAACTTGATACATTTATACATCAGGTTGGATTGACTGTTGCTGAATCAAAAAATGACTTAAGTTTCGTTTATCAATTCTTATACGTTTATGGCAGGAAATCTGAAGCAACGTTTAATCGCTTTCGAAATGAGCTTGAACGTTTTTGTTTATGGTCATGGTTAGTTGCTGAAAAATCAGTATTTGATCTGAAACGAGATGATATCGAAGCTTACGTAGATTTTATGGTTGATCCCGACTCTGCTTGGTTATCAGATTCGGTGCAATGGCGTTATAAAGATGAGCAAGGTATCAGGCGATTAAATTCAAATTGGCGCCCTTTTATAAATAAAGAAAATATTGCAAGCCAACAAACACTTGCTGCAATGTTTACTGCACTTAATGTATTTTATAAGTTTGCGATTTTAGAAGAAAAAACCTTTGCTAATTTTGTACCGGTAGTAAAAAAGAACAGCCCTTACTTAGTTGTGCAATCACAGATTAAAATTCCAGATACACTCAGTGATATTCAATGGGAGTATGTATTTGGTGTTACTCGAGATTTATGTGAGCAACAACCTGATTTAGAAAGAAATTTATTTACTCTCGCTTGCTTAAAAGGATTGTATTTACGAATTTCTGAGTTATCAGAAAGACCACAGTGGTCGCCGGTTATGTCGCATTTTTGGCAAGACAATGATGGCTTTTGGTTTTTAAGAATTATGGGTAAAGGTAATAAATTACGTGATGTAACTTTAAGCGAAGATTTTATCACTTATTTAAAACGTTATAGGCTTTACCGTGGTTTACCTGCCCTGCCCCGAGTTGATGAATCGGAGCCATTAGTTCATAAAATTCGTGGTAAAGGTGGTATGACTGTTAGGCAAATTCGACGTTTAGTTCAACAAAGTTTTGATTTAGCAAAACAATCGTTATTAGACGATGGCTTTAAAGATGATGCTGAGCAACTTGAAGCGGCGACGGCACATTGGTTACGACATACCGGTGCAACACACGATGCACAAACAAGGCCACTTAAACATTTATCTGAAGATTTAGGCCATGCCAAAATTGCCACAACAGACCAAATTTATATTCAAACAAATATAAAAGAACGCGCAAAGTCTGGAATAAAAAGGAAAGTTTAATGGAATATACAATACTAGCGATTGTTGGTTTAGCCCTGTTATTTTATTCTCTGACAATTCGTCAGCTAGAGCGAACTGAAATTACTGGTCCAATGTTTTTTGTTTTTGTTGGTATTGCAATGACTTATTTTTTGCCGAGCGAATTTAAGTTAGGAGAAGCAGGACTCAGCGACATCTTGCCTTTGGTTGAATTAACCCTAAGTATTTTTTTATTTACCGATGCTGCAAAATCAAAACTGCCTGTATTGAAACATAGTTTTCAATACCCTAGCCTATTACTGTTTGTTGCTTTACCAATGACACTAATGTTGGGTGTTGCTGGCGGATTATTTTTCTTTTCTGAGTTGTCACTTTTTCAATCTGCCTTGATCGCTATTATTTTAACGCCCACTGATGCGGCGCTTAGTAAAGGCATTTTAGAATGTACTTCTGTACCTGAAAAAGTTCGAGAAGGAATAAATACAGAAAGCGGTTTAAACGACGGGCTTTGTGTTCCAATATTTTTAGTTCTTCTTTTGTTAGCTCAAAATCCAGAAAGTGCTGTAACAACGCTTGATACTCTATTTGTGTTTACAAGAGAGTTAGGCGTGGCGCTTGTTATTGCCGGCGTGTCAATGGCCATATTTATTCCATTATTAAAAGCAGCATTAGCACGTCATTATTTTGCAAATAATAGCAGCCCATTTTTATTAATTGGCTTGGTCATGGCCATTTTTTCTTTGACACAAAACCTGCATGGCAGTGGGTTTATAGCCGTATTTGTAGCGGGGCTTTTATTTGATTACTTAGCACCTAAAAAAATTCGTTCAACATTAGTTAAAGATTCTGAACATATCGCTGAATTTGTAGCATTACTTATATGGTGTTTATTCGGTTTTGTTTGTGGTCACTTAATTGTGAATGATATTACTTGGCCAATTGTATTTTATGCATTATTAAGTGTGACAGTTTTTAGAATTGTGCCGGTATTAGTTTCGCTGATGTTTACTAATTTAAATTTAAAAGACAAGTTCACGTTTGCTTGGTTTGGTCCGCGAGGATTAGCATCTATCGTATTCACTTTAATGGTGATGGACACTGCAATTGCGAACAAAGAGCAAATTGCTACAGTAACTTTAACAACAATTTTATTTAGCGTGTTCATTCATGGTATGAGCACCAAGCCCATCGCAAAAAGTTACCAATAATAAAGGCGCATTAAGCGCCTTTAATTTTTTTACTTTAAATTAAAATCTATTTTTTAAAGTAGCTCTGCAATTAATTGCAATGGATGCTTTGGTTTGAATTTTTCATACCGCTTAACTTGGCTACGGCATGAGAAACCTGTTGCTAAAATAGTTTCAGGCTCATTATTAGAAATAATTGGTTGCCAACTCATTTCATAAAGAGCGCGTGAATTTTCTTGGTTTTGTTTTTCGTGGCCATACGTTCCAGCCATACCACAACAACCCGTACTCGTTGTGTCTAGATGTAAATTTAAATCAGCAAAAATTGTTTGCCAAACTTTAGACGCATTTGGCATTGCTGTTGTTTCAGTACAATGACTTAATAATTTATAAGTAGAATTCGACTTAGTGGTAAGTGAAAGCTGATGGAAGTTTTGTGTTTGAAGCCATTCATGTGCAAGCTCAACTTTAAAATCACCACGGTCTTCTTTTAAAATTGATACATACTCATCTCGGTAACACATAACTAAAGACGCATCGAGTCCGACAAGTGGCGCATTAATTTCACTGAGTGAATTTAAAAACTCTGCTGCATTTTTTGCTGTCGTTTTAAATTCATTTAGAAAACCTTTAACATGCTGTGCTTTACCATTTGGCTTAAAGGGTAATAGCATCGGTTTTTTGCCTAACGCTTTAATTACTTTAATAAAGCTTTCGACTAATTCTGCTTCGTAAAAACTAGTAAATGGATCTTGTACTATCAGTACATATTCGGCTTGTTGTTCTTTTGTGAGCGAATTTAGTAATTCAAAATTGAATTGCTGATCTTTTGAAATACGTTTTGAAAGTTGCGGTACGCTTAAACTTGGCGTATCAACATAACCGATGGTATTTTTAATTAGTCCAGATACAAGTTTGCTATTTACTATCGGATTAATAACTTTCGCAAACTTTGCCATAATCGGTGCTGTTTGTTCGATACCCGCAACAAGGTAATCTTTTGCAGGACGTGCATAATAACTATGGTAGAAATTTAAAAAGCGTGAACGGAATGTAGGTACATCAACTTTGATAGGACATGCAGTAGTACATGCTTTACAAGCTAAGCATTCGTCCATTGATTCTTTCACTTCGTGAGAGAAATCATAAACGCCTTTTTTCTTATCGCGACTATGTTGATAGCGCTCCCACCAAGTGATTACTTCACCATTCATCAATTCTTTTTCAACATTGAGTAAATCAATATTTTCAGACTCTTGCAGTCGTAACCATTCGCGCATTAAACTTGCGCGACCTTTTGGCGAATAACGGCGGTCACCTGTTACTTTATAAGATGGACACATTGGTGATTTTTCATCGTAATTAAAACACAGGCCATTACCGTTACAGGTCATAGCGTTATTAAATTCTGTTTTAACATCGATAGAAATTTCTTTGTCGAACCAGGCACGCTTTTGATCGTCAACAGAAACTAGTGAGTCTTTACTTTCAATTGGCGTACATATTTTTCCTGGGTTTACTCTGTTATTTGGATCAAATGCCGCTTTGATTTTTCTTAGTTGTTTAAATAAATTCTCGCCGAAAAATTCAGGGCCATACTCACTACGATATCCTTTACCGTGCTCGCCCCACATTAAGCCGCCATATTTGGCAGTCAGTTTAACGACTTCATCTGAAATATGGCGAAGCAATTTTTCTTGTTCAGGATCACACATATCAAGTGCCGGTCGTACGTGTAGTACGCCAGCATCAACATGACCAAACATACCATATTGCAAATTATGGCTATCAAGTAGTTCGCGAAACTCTACAATAAAATCGGCTAAGTTTTCAGGTGGTACAGCGGTATCTTCGGCAAAAGCTAACGGTTTTTGATTGCCTTTTACATTGCCTAAAAGTCCAACTGATTTCTTACGCATTGCATAAATTTTTAAAATATCAGCTTTATCATTGGTTAACTGATAACCGATCACCCCATTAGTTTGCTCTTCGACACATTTATCAAGTAACCTACATAGGGAGTCAACTTTATCTTTAATATCTTCTGGTGAAACCGCATTGAACTCAACCATGTTGAGGCCTTGCATATCTTTGTTTTCAACATCGGTTATTAAGTCCGATACTGAATGCCAAATAATATCTTCTCGAGCAAGATTAAGTACTTTGCTATCGACTGTTTCTACAGAAGTCGCATTTGCTGCGACTAAGAATGGCGAATGACGAAGAGCAGAATCAAAGCTATCGTATTTAATGTTGATTAATGTCTTAAATTCAGCAATTGGCGTAATGTTTAATTTTGCTTCGGTAACTATACCTAACGAACCTTCAGAACCAGTAATTAATCGGCTCATATCAAAGGTCTGTAAATCATCAGAAAAAATATGTTCTAAATCATAACCGGTCAGAAAACGGTTTAAACGTGGGAATTTTTCTAAAATAGCGTCTCGATTATCAAGGCCAATATCGATAACTGTTTTATATAATTTACCTACCGTGGTGTTTTGTTCAGCAATTACTTTAGCTTTTTCTATAGGCATGGGGGTTGTTGACATTTCAGTGCCATCAACAAGATAAGTTGTAAGACCTAAAACATGATCACTGGTCTTGCCATAAACCAAAGAGCCTTGTCCTGAAGCATCTGTATTTATCATTCCGCCAATTGTTGCGCGGTTACTAGTAGATAAATCGGGCGCAAAGAAAAAACCATAAGGTCGTAAAAAGTCGTTTAGTTGATCTTTTATTACACCTGTTTGTACTCTAACCCAGTTTTCTTCGACATTGATTTCTAATATTTCACGCATGTATCGTGATAAATCAACAACAATGCCAGGAGTTAGTGATTGACCATTGGTACCTGTACCACCGCCACGCGGGCCAAAAGTCAGTGATAAAAAAGGATCACGAGAGGCAATTTGCATAGCCAGTTGTATATCTTTCGCTGACTTTGGAAAGATAACACCCTGCGGTACTTGTTGATACACGCTGTTATCGGTCGATAAGCTCAAACGCGTTGAAAAACTTGCATCAGTATCGCCGTTAAAACCTTGCTTTTTAATCGTTTCTAAATAATTAGCGACTAATTCAGATGCGACTTGTTGTTGACTTATTGTTGCTATCATGACGGTGACAAATTAAGACATTTTGTAAATTATATCATGCTAGTAGCTAAGTTAAATTGAAGATTTTACAGTTTGTAACACTCTTTTTATCGATTTTGAAAGCATTACTTTTATACTGTTTATAAAAGCATCAAAGAGATATGGATATGAAGAAAATTGCATTAATCAGTTTGGGTTTACTAAGTTTACTACTGGGCTTAGTTTTTATTGTTGTACCTGGACCTTCGCTTATTTTTTTTATTGCTGGGCTTTTTTGTTTATCATTTTATTACCCTAAAGCGCGTGATTATTTAACCTTGTGTCAAAAGGCACTCACTAGGTCATGTGCTTATATTGATAAAAAACTTGCTCGCTGATTTAAAGGGCGTGTTGTCCTTTAAAGTAACAAAAATGCCAGCTAGTTGCTGGCATTTTTTATATTAGGTTCTTTATTTTAGCTAAATAAAGTACTTAGTCGGCTAATTTTTTAGCAAGATATAACCAAGTTTCTAATACTGTATCTGGATTTAGAGAAACAGAATCAATGCCCTGCTCAACTAACCAAGCTGCAAAGTCTTCATGATCTGAAGGACCCTGACCACAAATACCTACGTATTTGCCTTTTGCTTTAGCTGTTTGAATAGCCATTGATAATAGTTTCTTGATTGCAGGGTTACGCTCATCAAATAGATGTGCAATTAAACCTGAATCACGGTCAAGACCTAATGTTAACTGAGTTAAGTCGTTTGAACCGATAGAGAAACCATCGAAATACTCTAAGAACTCATCTGCTAGTAAAGCGTTTGATGGTAATTCACACATCATGATTACTTTAAGACCATTTTCGCCACGTTTAAGACCGTGCTCTTCAAGTAATTCAATAACGCGTTTACCTTCTTCAAGTGTACGTACAAATGGGATCATGATTTCGATGTTAGTCATTCCCATTTCGTTGCGAACACGTTTAATTGCTTCACACTCTAACGCGAAACAGTCACGGAAATCTTCAGAGATATAACGCGCTGCACCACGGAAACCAATCATTGGGTTTTCTTCTTCCGGCTCATATTGCTGGCCGCCAACAAGGTTTGCATATTCGTTAGACTTAAAGTCAGACATACGAACGATTACACGCTCAGGTGCAAATGCACAACCTAGTGTTGCAATACCTTCCACAAGCTTAGAAATATAGAATTCAACTGGCGATTCATAACCTGCCATCATTTCTGAAATTTCAGCTTTAAGCTCATCAGATTGCGCATCAAAGTTAAGAAGTGCTTTAGGATGAACACCGATCATACGGTTGATTACGAATTCTACACGAGCAAGACCAACACCAGCATGTGGTAAACGCGCGAAGTCGAATGCACGATCTGGGTTACCCACGTTCATCATAATTTTCATTGGTAATTCTGGCATTTCATCAACACGTGAAGTAAGTACTTCGTAATCTAAAATACCTTCGTAGATATAACCTGTGTCACCTTCGGCACACGATACTGTTACATCCTGACCTGCTTTAATTAAATCAGTTGCATTACCACAACCAACAACTGCAGGAATACCAAGTTCACGAGCAATGATTGCAGCGTGACAAGTACGGCCACCACGGTTTGTTACAATCGCAGCGGCACGCTTCATGATCGGCTCCCAATCTGGGTCAGTCATGTCAGTAACTAGGATGTCGCCTTGTTGTACTTTGTCCATTTCGTCAATTGAATTAAGTACACGAACAGTACCTGAACCAATTTTGTGACCAATAGCACGGCCTTCAACTACAACAGCACTTGTGCCGTTTAGTTGGAAACGTTCCATTACGTTTGCGTCTTCATTTGAACGAACAGTTTCTGGACGTGCTTGAACAATATAAAGCTTGCCGTCGTTACCATCTTTTGCCCACTCGATGTCCATTGGACGACCGTAGTGTTTTTCAATGATCACAGCTTGCTTTGCAAGTTCTTGAACTTCAGAATCTGTGATTGAGAATTTGTTTGATAGTGCAGAATCTACATCAACAATTTCAACTTGCTTGCCGTGTGATTCATCTGCAGAGTAAATCATTTGGATTGCTTTAGAACCAATGTTGCGGCGAACTACAGCAGGTTTACCGTTAGCAAGTGTTGGTTTGTGAACATAGAATTCATCTGGGTTTACAGCACCCTGTACAACCATTTCCCCAAGACCATAGCTTGACGTTACAAATACTACATCTTCAAAGCCAGATTCAGTATCAATACTGAACATAACACCTGAAGCTGCTTTATCTGAACGAACCATGCGTTGGATACCAGCTGATAATGCAACACCACGGTGATCATAACCTTGGTGAACACGGTAAGAAATAGCGCGGTCATTAAATAGTGAGGCAAACACGTGTTTGATTGCAGTCATAACTGAATCAATACCACGTACGTTTAAAAACGTTTCTTGTTGTCCTGCAAATGAAGCGTCTGGCATGTCTTCTGCTGTTGCAGATGAGCGAACTGCAAATGATACATCTTGAGATGCGTCGCCATGTAATTGGCTGTATGCGTCGCGAATGGCTTGGTCTAGGTTAGGTTGGAATGGTGTGTCGATAATCCATTGGCGGATTTCGGCACCGACTTTAGCGAGTGTATTTACATCATCCACATCCAATGTGTCTAAAATATCGTGGATTTTTGAGTTTAAACCAGATTGCTCTAGAAACTCATTGAATGCATCAGCGGTTGTAGCGAAACCACCTGGCACTTGAACACCAGCGTTAGCTAGGTTTGAGATCATTTCACCCAGTGAAGCGTTTTTACCGCCAACACGTGGAACATCTTGCATACCAAGCTCTTGATACCAGAGAACGTATTCTTGCACGGATCTTTCTCCATAAACAAATTGTAGTACTAACTGTGAGAGTTAAGAAAGAAAACCTTCTAAAAAGGTCGTAGTCATTCTACACTGGCAACAGACCTCACGTAAACCGTGAAGCCCCTATTTTGCAGATAAAGGTAATAAAAAGGTTAAATATGAGAACTGCATTTTATATCTCTGATGGAACAGCTATCACCTCCGAAGTCTTTGGTCATGCGACCTTATCTATGTTTCCTGTGGAGTTTAATCACAAAACAATTCCTTTTGTTGAAACAGAAAAAAAAGCAAACGAAGTTAGGAACTTAATTAACTCAACAGCTCAACGAGATGGTGAGCAACCTTTGGTATTTTTCACTTTTGTGAACCATGAATTAAGTGAAATTATAAAATCGTCATGTGCGGTATGTTATGACTTTTTATCGCAATACAGTGATAAAATCGCTCAAGAGCTCAATGTTGCCCCTGTACCAAAAGTACATAGAACACATTCAATGCATGAGAAAAGCTATGACTTTAGAATTGATGCGGTGAACTATGCGTTGACCAATGATGATGGCGCTAATATAAAAAATTATTCTGAGGCTGACATTATTCTTGTCGGCGTTAGCCGAAGTGGTAAAACACCTACTAGTTTATATCTAGCATTGCAGTACGGCATAAAAGCAGCCAACTATCCACTTACAGAAGATGATTTAGAGCGAGGCACCCTTCCTGAATGTTTAAAGGCCTACAAACATAAGCTATTTGGTTTAACAATTGATCCTGTTCGCCTTGCTGATATTCGCCAACGTCGTATGGCGAACTCTAAATATGCGTCTTTAAAACAGTGTCGAATTGAAGTTCGTGAAGTAGAAATGCTTTATAAAAAACAAAAGATTCAATATTTAAATTCAACACATCATTCGGTTGAAGAAATATCTGCAAAGATTATATCTGATACAGGTCTTGAAAGACGTAAGTACTAACTTTCTTTAGTATCGGACATTAAAAAAGGCTGCAAATAGCAGCCTTTTTTGTATAACTTATAAGTTACTTACGTGCGTCTTTTAATAAATCTGCGACTAAGAAACCAAGTTCTAAAACTTGATCAGCATTTAAACGCGGGTCGCACTGTGTGCGATAACGTTGTGCTAAGTCTTCATCAGATAAACCATACGCACCACCGGTACATTCAGTTACGTGTTGGCCAGTCATTTCAAGGTGAACACCGCCTGGGTATGAACCCTCAGCTTTATGAACTGCGAAGAACTGGCTAATTTCACGAAGAATGTTATTAAAGCTTCGTGTTTTATAGCCTGAGCTCGCTTTTTCTGTATTACCGTGCATTGGATCAGAGCTCCAAATTACTTTACGGCCTTCTTGTTGTACTTTGCGTACCAGTGCCGGCAGTTTCTCTGGAAGTACATCAGCACCCATTCTGGTAATTAATGTTAAGCGCCCAGGAATGTTATCTGGGTTAACAGCATCAATTAATTTAATAAGCTCGTCTGGGTCCATACCAGGGCCAACTTTCACACCGATTGGGTTTTTAATACCTTTAAAGAACTCGATATGTGCATGATCTAACTGGCGTGTACGCTCACCAATCCAAACAAAGTGTGCAGAACAATCGTACCAGTCACCTGATAGATGGTCTCGACGTGTTAATGCTTCTTCGTAGCCTAATAATAATGCTTCGTGTGATGTAAATAAGTCTGTTTCTTTTAAGCTTGGTGCAACTGTTGAGTCGATACCGCACACTTCCATAAATTCAAGGGCATCTTGAATTCTGTCTGCTAACTGTTGGTATTTCTCTTTAAGTGGGTTTGCAGCAACAAAACCCATGTTCCAACGGTTTACTTGATGTAAATCTGCTAAACCACCTTGAGCAAATGCGCGTAATAAATTCAACGTTGCTGCACTGTGATGGTACGCCGTCATTAAGCGCTGTGGATCTGGGATACGCGCTTGCTCTGTAAATTCAAAGTTATTGATGATATCACCACGGTATGAAGGCAATGAAACACCGTCAATCGTTTCGTAATCTGATGAGCGTGGCTTAGCATACTGACCTGCCATACGTGCAATTTTAACAACAGGGCATTTACCACCATAAGTTAAAACGACGGCCATTTGTAAAAGTGTTTTAAAGGTGTCGCGGATATTCGCTGCGTTAAAGTCACTGAATGACTCTGCACAATCACCACCTTGTAATAAGAAGGCTCTGCCCTCACATACAGCTTCTAGTTGTTTATATAAGCTACGCGTCTCTTCAGCAAAAACTAAAGGTGGTGCACTTTTTAATTGCCCCTCAACTGATTTTAGGGCTTCTTGATCTGGGTACTCTGGCTGCTGAAGTATCGGCAGTTTTCTCCAGCTGTCTGGGTTCCACGATTGCATGTTCTTTCCTCATTCCTAACATAGACCGTTAACGAAAACTAACTTATTGCAGGTACTAAGTTCAAGGACAATATTCAGCTATTTGTAATTATTTAGTTATTTGACAAATACTTTAGCTATGAATAATTAAAAATTAACGATTTAAACATTATAGAACAGTAAGTTACCTGCTGTGTATAGCGAACTTATATTACAGAATATATAAGAACACATCTTACTATTAGATAGCACTAGTGTAACCTCAGCTTTACGCTAGTTAAAAACACTTTTTATCACTAAGTTGAAATAATAAAAATACATGCTAAGCACTAATATATAAGAACACATCATACTTAGTTAAAGTTCTATGAAAGGTCAACATCTGGGTGAAATAAGTATTTAAAACAACAAGTGATAAGGTTAAACTTAGGGAATCTATTTGTAAGATGTGTTCCTATGAGTACTAAACTTGAAATTCGCAGTCAGTTTGATTTAGTTAATGAGTTAACCCACCTATTTTGTGATGAATTAAAACAGCTTGATTTTCATAAAGCGTCATATTATCAATTACCTGATATTGATATAAACGATGAGAAAAAAGTCCCTTCGGCAATACCTGTCATAAAAGTTGAAGGTGCTGATGCACAAAAACAAATCATTAATTCGTTTGGTGATTTTTATAAAAAGACGGGATTAAGTAGTCGAGTACTTAAAAGGCATCCTGGCTTATTAGTTCTTAAAGATGTTGATAAACAAAATATTACCGCCAGAATCAATCAAATAAACAAAGCCAAAGCTGATTTTAAAAATTGTGTGTTGGCTATCGATAATAACGATGCACGCTTTGAAGCTGTTCATAATGCTGTGCCAAACTTAATTACTTTAGCTGCCTATCGTAAAATTCACTATGAAACAGAGTCACCCTACTCTGTCCGTTTTACTTGGATGCACAAACATGCAACTAAAACACTAACGAAAAAAATGGCACTCGCTATGTTAGAAAAGTCTGCAAGTTATTCAAATCCAAGAATGATCGATCAACATTCTTGGCAAGCACTTGTTGCACAAGAACAAAGTCGTGTTGCAAGTTTAGGTGATAAAGAGAAATTACGAATTCGTAGACCAACAAGGGTAAGCCCACAAGTTAATGTTAGATACACGGCTCAGAACAGATATCATGTTAGTGCTGCTTTACCATTTATTTTGATAAACCCTGAACCCGATGTAAAACTTGGTACGTTATCTGATTATAAAAAACCACAAAGCCACCCTCGTAAAAGAGAATATGATTTCTTAGTAGATAGACTTTACTTAGAACAAGTAACAGATTGATTATGTTAAAAAGGCCACTTATGTGGCCTTTTGTTTGTAGTTAGTAGTATTAAAGAAATTAGTCTTCAACTATTTCTTCAATTTTATCTTCATCAATTAAAACTGCATTCTCAACAATGCGTTTGCCACCTTGTATTTCGATTCGTTTATTATGCTTATTTAGTGTAAGAATCTCATCACAAAATTGGTCAGACGGATGCATCTCGTAAGTGTAATCAATAATATTACCTGTTTTATCATCTTTAACGTTGGTAATGTTATATTCTGAAATTGCACCTTTCTCGATCAAATCTTTCATTGTTGTCGTCATATCACGACGCAATGCTTTCAATTTGTTTTCTGTTATTTCATCTGTCGAGTAGATTGAGCCGTACTTTTCCATAATTGATAAAAGTCGAAAATGGTAGGTTTTACCCGGTGCAGCATAACGCCATAAATGATACAAACGCAGCATCATCCAACGTGATAAACCACGCTTTAATTCTTGTGCACTATTAAAGTAATAACCTTTATATTCAAGATTATCGATCATGTTATGTACGAACGCATTTAAACATGCAACACATTTTACGTTACCACCTTGACCTTTCTTGCCACTAAAGTGCAGTGACGATAAAAAGTTCATATTCGATTCGTAAAATGAATCATCAATATCAGAATTGCGGGTGTCGGTTGCTGAATATCTAAATGAAAGTTTAGAACCTTGTAATGCTTCTAAAGATTCTTTAATTTGAGGATATGGCATCGACTGGCCAACAGCTTTCAGCTCTTGCGCCAATTCATTCATTGAAAATACAACCGCGTATTGAATACCCGATTTAAAATTAATTTTTACAATTTTACCTTTAGAAGCTAAACGGATCAGAGCTCGCTCGACTTTTTCTTCTCGGTCAGATGGCCAAACAAGATATTCAACATCTTCACCATCTTTACGAGTGCTCACTACCGCAGGTGTAATTTTTATTTCGCCATCATAAAGAATGCCGTCTACTTTTTCTGAGATTCTGCGTGTAACGATTGTTTTCTTTGGTGCTTCTTCAACCGGAAGCTTTTTATGACCAGAACGGACAAAACGTCCCCATAAATCATAATGATTAAATGTATTTGAGTAAGCTCTCAAACCATGAGCAGCATTTTCAATTGAAACTCGCACATCTTTGTTGTCTGTAAATAGTGCTAGACTTTCATTATCTATTGCACTTTCCACCCCGTGGATCTGCCCGCGTAATGTGTCGGGTAAGTTATCTACCGAGATGTTGACCTTTCGGCTCATTGTTCTTATTTCCAATTTTTCTTCGACAGTTAATAACAACACATAAAACTTAAAAAGTTAAATGTTTAAGTTAGTAAAAACTTGATCCGATCTCAATTAATTTCTTAGGATCAGATTTATACTAACTCTCTAGTAATTGCTAATTTTCAGATCAGATTTTTACTAAGTTATAGTTCATAGGTGGCGATTTTACTAACTCAGTTCAATTTATGTCCGGTGAATCTACTTTTTAAGGCTTATTTACACGACATAAATCTCTATTTTTTAAATCGCATGTGGATAAACCAAGTTTAAGTTAGCATAGATCTGATCTGTACCAACTATAGATCAGATCCGTACTAACTAAATGCTTAATTTTACCTGGGTACCAGTGTATAACTTTCTAATTTAGTTAGTAAAATTTTGATCTACACAGACATAATTGTGAGTAATTTGGTGATTAAGCTGTGCATAACTAAAAAGCCCATTTTTTACTTAGTAATAAGCTGATCTGTGAGTAATAAGAGATCTGATCTTAACCAAGTAAAACTATGATCTGCTATTTTATAAAATATTCAATCAAATCAGCTAGATATTACACTATTTTAGCATCTTAACCTTTTATACCTATATATTTAACCGATATTAAACTTACTTATTTATACTTAGCATAAGTAAAGTTACAAATTTTTATTAAATGTCTTATTAATAAAAGGCATGTCGTCTTAAATACTTGTTTACAGCAATTTGAATGGACATTATACTTAAAGCATAACTTTGAGGAAGAAAGTATGTCTATCAATAATAATGCGCTAGCCACTTATAGGTTACTAAAAGCGACAGCAGAAGTTGCTGAAAAATCGCTAGAAGGACGTATTCAACATTACCGTGCCCATCTTAAGTCTGAAGAAAAAGAACTTCGCACTTACACTCAAAAAGCCGCTGCTGATCTACTAGGTTGTAATAATCGCACCCTTAAAAGACGCCATGACAATGGTGACTTTGATGAATTGAATATCAAACGTGGCGCAAATGGTCACTATGCTTATACGTTAGTCAATATTTTTGCTATGGCAGATATCATGGATATCAAGCCAGATCACCGAACTCTAGATGATAAATTACAAGTTATTGTTATTAACTCACTAAAGGGTGGATGTGGTAAAACAACTAGTATGGTTAATATAGCCGCGGCTCTGGCTACCACCAATATTAAACGTTATCGCATTGGTATCATTGACCTTGACCCACAAGGTTCATCTTCAAGCTTTTTCCCACCAAGTGAACCAGATCCAATCACTGTAGGTGACTTAATGCGTGATTGTATTGAACTTGAAGATAATGAAACCTGGGATGAATTAGTAACAAGTGCATTTCTACCTACTCATATTCCTAATATCCGTATCTTACCTTCAGGTATGGATGATTTTTATTTTGAGCATGAAACGGCCACTTTACTAAAAGACAGCTCAAGCTACGATAAAACGCGTCATTACCACAAGTTATTAGAGAAAGTTATTGAACCGGTAAAAGATCAATTTGATATCATTCTAATTGACACCGCTCCTTCTCTTAACTTTATGTTTTATAATGCATTAATGGCTTCTACATCAATGCTTATTCCTGTTCATCCAGAAGCAGTAGACTTTGATGCCAACAATAAATATTTAAAACGATTAGGTGAGATATACCATACAGTTGCAGCCCTTGGTCACGAGGGATGGGATTTTATGCAGTTCTTAGTTACTAACTATGTGAAAGGCAATCACTCACAGCGTGATATCGTAAAAGATGTACGTAGTGCGTTCGGTCGTCAAGTAATGAGTTACCCTATAAATCATAGTTCTGCTATAACAGCCAGCTCATCATCATTTAATACCATTTTTGATCAAAAGACTTCTGACAGCTTAGCAAGTCGCGAGTCACTATTACGTGCTCAAGAAAATATCAAAGATGTGGTTGATGAACTTGAAATGTTGATCAGATCTAACTGGCAATCAACTCAATCAACACTAAATACAGCTAAGTAAGGTTAATAATAAAGATGGCTAAAAAACGTAAAAATGATACCAGCTTAGATCCTTTTTCAACCTCTATTGAAAGCAGCAGTTTAGATGCATTGCTTGAAAAAGCATCTGCCGGTGATGTAATCAGTATGCCTGCTCCTAGTGATCCTACCCGTCAAATCACGTTGGTATGTAAAGTGATCCCTAGCTCTGAAATTGAAGCTAAAACAAAGGTATACGGTAAAAACCGCCGAGTACAATCACTTCTAAACGAAAAGTCAGTTGCCGATATTCTACCTGCAATTGCTGAAGACGGTCGTAACCAGCACCCTGCCCTATGTTGGGATAAAGGTGACGAAATGCTTGTATTAGCAGGCTCACGTCGTCGTAAAGCCTGTATTTTAAGTAATTCTGATTACTTAGTATTAAGCTCTGCAGACTTTACAGATCAAGATGCAAAAATTCTTGCCGTTTCTTCAGATCAATACATTGCCCCGAGTTTATGGGAGCTTGGTCAAGCATATCAACAGACCCGTGATGAGCTTATTGCTGAAGGTAAAAAAGGCTCTTATCGTGAAATTGCTGCTATTGAAGGCGTGTCTCACACTGCAATTGCTGATGCAATCAAAGCTTATGAGAATCTTCCAGCAACAGTTTTAAGCCTTTACCCTACTGCAAATCACGTAGGTCGTGAGGTCGCTAAAAAGCTCATAGCAGCTAAAGAGCGAGACGAGCAAGCGTTTACTCAGCTTGTTGACGAAATCAGTTCTGATGCTGAGCTTGCGGCTATTAGCAGTGATGACAAACGCGCTTTAGCTATCACTAAACGCTTAACGGCAGAGCCAGTGTCGACTAGTCGCCGTGAAGCAATACTTGATAGTGAATTTGTTGTTGTACAGCGCAACATTAAAAGCGGTGATCTATCTGTGAAAATAGATAATAAAGTTATGACTGACAAACGCTTAGAGCAATTAACAAAGCTATTAAATAGCTTTAATTAGTTAGTAAAATAACGATCTATCACGCTTTTTATGTTAGTAAAAGCGTGATCTGTTCTCCTGTTTAGTTAGTAAAATAATGATCTCATTTGGCAATAATCATAAGATCCTCCCCTCTCAGATCACTATTTTACTAACTTATAACCCCTTTACAGCTCTTTTTTGGTTTTCCTTACATATCTTAGTAAAAAAGTGATCTGTAAAGCCCCTTCGTTGTTTATAAGTTGTTCATAACTTGTGCGATTGCTGTTTGTTAAATCAGCTTTTTATGTTTTAAGTCGATTTGCTGTTTTATAAAACACTTTTTTACCAACTTATCAGCTCCAACCAGTCCAAAATGGCTTATTAGTGCTTTAGCTCATCGCCGATAGATCATATACTGGCAGAATTATTTTTTGTTTTTACTGCCAAAAACTTTATGTCTGCTAACTTATCCAAAAATGACTTATTAGCTATCTTTGAGGAAATCAAACAAGAGCAAGAAACCCAGTTTCCTCTTTCTGAACGATTCATCAAACAGCTATTTAAGCCGCATGTGTTAAGTAAAGCTAAAGAGTATCACCAGAACGGTCAAATCAACTGGTTAGAACACAATAGTGATTTTAGTGTTATAGATGCATCTATGTTTGGTAATGAAGGGAATACATTTACCCAGCATATCGAGATCAGTAAATTACCAACTGGTTTTTCGGTCGATTCACACTGTACATGTGGTTCAAAAACAAAATGCCGCCACATCGCTGCAGTTTTACTTAAGTTAAAAATTGAACATTCAGGCAACTATGGCGAAGATTATATTATTAATGATTGGTTTAGTGAGCTTAAAACATTAAAGCAAGCATCGAATGATACAGCCAAACAAGTTCTACTTTTTGTTTTAGATATTGAAAAATCGGTTGTAACATTAACGCCTAAAATAGCTAATTACGATCCCGAGCATAACTATACCCTTGGCCGCAATCTTACTGAACAACAATTAAATAGCTTTGTTACACCAACAGATTTACTAGAGTCTGATTTTCGACTTTATAGTTGGATCCGCTCGCAAAATGCCCTTGGTAAGTTAGAGCTTAAAGGTCAATGGGGGTTTGCGGCCCTGCAACAACTTATTGCCACTCAGCGTTTATTTTTAGGTCGTTCTCGCCAAGCTATTAAAGCAGATACCATGCAAGCACTAGAGTTTGATTGGAAACAAAATAAAGATCTAACCTCATTGAGCATGACACTCGCAGGTCAAGATAATTGGTTATTATTAAAAACAACACCGCCTACTTACCTTGACCCTGACAAGCTAAAAGTCGGTCGCATCAGAACACCTTTAACTGCTGATGAAATTGCCTTACTAGCAAATATGCCTGCAATACATAGTGAAAACTTTGATCGAGTCTATCAGCAGCTCAGTGATAATTTTGGTGAAGGGGTAATCCCTCATGCGTACAAAGAGAATAAAATTTGTAATGCGCGTAGTGTTTTTCCTGTCATTAGCTTAAATAATGATGAAGGAACTATTCGGTTATCACTTAAGTTTAATTACCAACGTTCTTTGTATGATTTAAGCCAAGCTCCTGCAGAGATTATTAATCAATCATTCGAGAATACCGTTGTAAATGAATTAATTAACCTTGGTTTTGAGCTTTGTAAAGGGGCTTTACAAACTGATTTTATATTTAATAAACAATCAGTTATACATGAACACTGGTTAAAGTTTGAAATTATTCCAAACTTGTCAAAACGCGGTTGGAAAATTAACGACGATCTAAATGTAGGTAAAGCTTTAAAGCAACTTTCACTTCAAGTACAACGCGGCAAAGGTCACCAAATAGTTAGTAAAATAGTGATCTCTGGTGTTAAGACGCAGCAGCTTTTCACTACTGATGATAAAAACTTTCAATCCCTTAACAGGCAAAGTGAGCAGTTCTTCTATTTTAATGTAGGCAAGCGTTTCGCTGTTATTAATAAAGCTGCCATAGCGCAACTAAATGAATACCGTGAACGTTTTGAACACATAAAAACACGTGATGAAATTTTAATGCCGCTGTCATTTTTACCACAATTAATTGAGCAGACAGCCATTAAAGTGAATATTGTTGATGATACGCTTGATGCCTATTTAGCGGAATTAAGTCATTCGCAACAGTTAATTAAAAAGTCCGATATTCAAGGGTTAAACAAGGGTGTGCAATTGCGTGAGTATCAACAACACGGTGTTGATTGGCTCAACTTTTTAAAACGACACCAACTAGGTGGGATTTTAGCTGATGACATGGGGCTAGGGAAAACCCTTCAAGTTATTGCCTTTTTGGCAAACGCAAAGCAATTACCTCAGGCAGGGCCAACTTTAATTATTTGCCCTACCAGTTTGGTTGGAAACTGGCAAAGTGAAATTAATAAGTTTGCCAGCCATCTTAAAATTACTACCGTGTTTGGTGCTGCTCGCAGCGAGCAATTGCAGCAGTTATCACAGGCAGATTGTATTTTAACGACCTACCCTTTACTTAAACGTGATATCGCTTTTTATTCACCGCTGTATTTTGAAAATATTATTCTTGATGAAGCGCAATACATTAAAAATGATGCTGCGCAGGTTTCGCGCTTAGTTAAACGGCTTAATGCTGACTTTAAGTTATGTTTAAGTGGCACACCTATCGAAAACAACCTCTTTGAGCTTAAGTCCTTACTTGATTTTGCCATGCCTTCTTTACTTGGCTCACAAGCTCATTACAAAGATTATTTCCAGACGCCGATTGAGCGTGATAACGATGTACAGCGTGCTGATGAATTGAAGTCTTTGATCATGCCATTCATCTTACGCCGCACTAAAGCACAGGTTACTCAAGAGCTACCAGAAAAAACTGAGCTAATTAAAGAATTTGAGTTTGAGGCAAAACAAAAAGAACTCTATAAAGGAATTACAGAATCTCTTGAGCAAAAGCTTGTCGATTTATTTGCTCAGCAAGGTGTGCAAAAGAGTAAACTTGCGTTTTTAGATGCGTTATTAAAATTACGGCAGATTTGTTGTCATCCAAAACTGATTGATCCAAGCTCTCAAGCTGGCAGCGCCAAGCTTGATTGGTTGTCTAAGCATTTACCAATTATGCTCAGTGAAGGTCGTAAGGTGATTATATTTAGTCAATTTACCATGGCGCTTGATGTCATTGCTGAACGATTAAATGAATTGGGTATCAGCTTTAGTATGCTCACAGGTCAAACGCGCCATCGCGATAAAGTAATTGCTGAGTTTACCCAGGGTGATACCTCTGTATTCTTAATTAGTTTAAAGGCCGGAGGAACCGGTTTGAACTTAACTCAGGCCGATACAGTGATTCACTTTGATCCTTGGTGGAACCCTGCCGTAGAAAAACAAGCAACAGATAGAGCCTATCGAATTGGCCAAACTAACCCTGTGTTTGTTTATAAATTAATTATGGCCAACTCAATTGAACAAAAAGTATTTAAAATGCAGCAGCATAAGCAAGCACTTGTTGATGCATTATTCACTGAAAAATCAATGAGTTTTACTCAGTTTGATGAAGATCAAATGCTTGCTCTGATAAAAAATTAAATTTTTTGAAAGTTTTTTTGAACTAATCAAATTTTAGGGCGTCTATTATTATGCTTGTTGTTAAATTGCAGTTTACATAAGCATTATGTTGATTTCCCATTTGGTTACTAAATTTTAGTAATGTTAGAGCCAGCTCACCTTGAGCTGGCTTTTTTTATGCCTGCTCCCCTACTCTGCCGAGTACTAATTCGTTATGATGATGTGTCTTCAAGTTATTGAGTTTTCGTTATGATTACAGAGCTAATTGCACAGATTAATTGGCAAAGTGTGGTACTTGGTGGTGCTGTAGGTGCAGTTGCAAGTGGTGTTATTTTTGCCTTGCAAAAAAGTCGCTTAAAAAATCAGTTAACCGAGCTGCAAAATAGCTATCAAATCCAGCAAAGCAATTTAGAGCAAAAGCAGCTGCAACTGCAAGAAAGCCAACTTTCGCATTCACAGTTACAGCAAGATTACGCTGAACAGCGTGATGAATCGCAACATTTTAAAACCCGTTTTGTAGAACAAGAAAAACAAGCGCAACAATACAACCAATTTTGGCGTAGAGTTGAAGCCGAACTCACTGAAACTAAAGCGGCTCTTAATCAGCGAGATGTTGAATTAAGTACCTTACGCAGTACGATAGAGCAAAAAGAGCTGCACTTTAAAGAGCAGCTTAGTCATATCAAAGAGAGCAAAGAGCAACTCAAAAAAGAGTTTGAAAACCTCGCTAACCAAATCCTTGAAGAGAAGTCTCAGCGTTTTAAAACTCTAAACCAAGAAAGCATCGAACAACTATTAAAACCGGTTCAGGGTGAGCTAAAAGGCTTTCGCGATAAGATGGAATTGATCCACGTTGAAGATCTTAAACAACGTGCTGCGCTAAAAACAGAGTTATTGCATTTACAGGCTAAAAGCCAAGCTATTACTGAGCAAGCAGATAGGCTGAGTACAGCACTACAAGGACAAAAGAAAACCCAAGGTAATTGGGGAGAGTTAATGCTTGAAAATGTACTCGACAGCGCTGGGCTGCGTGCAGGTGTAGATTATCAACGTGAAGTGTCGTTTAACACTGAAGATGGTCGTCTACGCCCTGATGTTGTGGTGTATTTACCCCAGCAACGCCATTTAGTTATTGATGCTAAAACCTCTTTAAACGCTTATACACGCTATGTAAACGCTGATACCGAGCTTGAGGCTCAGCAAGCGCTTAAAGAGCATGTAGCGGCGGTGCAATCACGTATTAACGAGTTAGCAAGCAAAGCCTACGATAGGCTACCCGGTATTAACTCACCTGAAGTGGTGATCATGTTTGTACCGATAGAGTCGGCTTTTGTTGAAGCACTTAAATACCAAAGTGATATATATCAGCAGGCTATCGAAAAAAATATCTTAGTTGCAACACCAACGACGTTATTAACCAGTTTGAACATCGTAAAACAACTGTGGCGTTTTGAAGAGCAAACTAAATACTCAAAAGAGCTAGCCGCCCGAGCAGAGCGTTTTTACAACAAGCTCAATGGTTTTCTAACCAGTATGGAAGGGGTTGGTAAGCAATTAGACCGCGCCAAAGAAAGCTACGATAAAGCGTTTTCTCAGCTGTATCGTGGTAAAGGAAACTTGATTAAGCAGGCCTCTGAGTTCAAAGAATTAGGGGTTTCTGTTCAAAAAGAATTACCCGCGGAAAGTGTTGAAAAAGCCCAATTAGAGTTAGATTAAATGAGATGTAAAAGATCCACCTTCTAAAGAAGGTGGCTTTGCATTAGCCCCCTAGAAGGGGGCGTTGTTTACTGGAGTGTTAACTGCGCCTGCTCTTGCACCTCTTCCTTTTCTTGGTGCCTGACATACCGCCTTATTATTTCTTCATTTATCCCTACAGTATCTACAAAGTACCCTCTCTGCCAAAAATGGTTTCCCCATAACTTGTTTTTCCTTAAGTATGGATATTTGCTAAATAGCTTTAACGCTATTTTTCCCTTTAAAGCACCCATTAATTTCGAGACTGATAACTTCGGCGGTATCTTTACTACCAAATGAACATGGTCAACCTGCACATTTAACTCGACTACTTTGCACCCTAACTGCTCACAATAAACTTGTATGCACCTGTAAACATCTCTGCCTACTTTGTTCTTCAATATTCTGAACCTATACTTTGGTGTCCAGACTATATGATATTGACATCGCCAATACACATGCGATGCTTTCTCGTATCTACTCA